>JAFZKM010000164.1 GCA_017553665.1 Lachnospiraceae bacterium | reverse complement strand
GGCAGATGCTGGTCCGCATACTTAGGGCTCCTCGTCTCGGTGCCGATATATGTCGCATCAAATATCTCCTGCTGCTCTTCGGGAAGGTAACCCGTAAAGTGGTAAGACTCGCGCCAGTTAGGATACTTGACGACCATTTTGACGTTAGGATTAACGGCCTTCGCAGGCTTTACGACAAGGTTCTCGGAGACATCCTTCATGAGGTCTCTCCTGAAGGTCACCCAGTCCCTGTCGCCCTTTGCCTTGATGCAGCTCCCGCACGTGCAGTTCGTAAAATAGAAATCATCCAGAATTACTTCGTCGAAAAGGCCTGCCGCATACTCAGACATCTGCTTAACCTTCTCCCTCATCGCAGGGTCCGTGTAGCAGAGCGTATTGAAGAGCCTCCTCTTGCCCGTCTCCGCGCCTTCGAAATCCGGCACGATCGTCGTGATCCCGCCTGCGACCTCAACGCCCTTCCCCTCGAGGAAATTCTTTATCTTCAGGACCTGTTCCCTGTCGACATCGACATCGTCCCTGTGCGTCTCAAGGTAGACCTTGTCGAGCCCGATGTACTTCTCGATGAATTCGTAGTCAGACGCGAGCTTCTCGTCCGTGAACGAAGCCGCAACCTGCGCCGGTATATAAACAACTGTCTTGAAATTCCTGTAATGCATATGCGCCCCCCTGAAAGATTTTTCTTTTATTATCCGTCATGTGGCGGGGGCGATATATCGAATCGGTCTGATTTGTAGTGCTTTTCGGGTGGAGAATGGTGAGGGGCGCGGATCACGGCGGTTTGCACGGCACCCGCCGGTCATTTTGCCGGGATTTAGGCCCATAGAGGTCGAAATCACGGCGGTTTGCACGGCACCCGCCGGTCTTTTTGCCTGAAAAAACTTAAGCAGTCACATCGCGGGAACTATGTCGCCCCGAAAAAGTTCCCAATGCAGCGGGAACTATGTCGGGAACTTACCCACACTCACTCCGGAATGACGTATGCCCCGTGGCTGCCGACATAAGTGTGTTCCTTCGCGTTGATGTCGAAGAAAATATCCTTGCCGATGCGCTTCTCGCCTTCATACTCGTACTCGTAGATCGTGTAGCAGACGATCCACCGGTCGCCTTCAGCGACGTCGGCGTGCTTGCCGTGCTTGCAGAGCTGGGGCATCGCGGGATCGTCGAAAACGAGATTGTAATCGCCGCTATCGTATTCGTAGATCTTCTCGATCGTGACGAGTTCGTAGTACCACTCGGCACCGTTGAGGTAGCTGTACTCTGCAATGATCTGATCGACAAGGTTGTCGTCGATCTGCTCGGGGATCTTGTAGCCCATTGAATCGATCAGACCTTCGCCCATTGATTCCATTATGGCTTCGCGCTGCTCGTCGGAACCGAAGACGAGCGTGAAGATCTTAAAGCCGCTCAGATTAAGGGAAGGTATCTTCTTCCCGGACGAGTCCGGACCGAATCCGCCTTTCACGAGAACAAGAGCTGTCACTGCCGCCAAAGCGAAACAGACAAATGAGACCAAAAGTCCCTGCACCTTTACGCGCGCGGACTTGTGATAGATATCTTCAGGGTGGTCGGGATCGATCGAGATCTTGGCAGGGCCCATCTCGATGTCGGCATCCACACCGTCGATCATGCGGTCGTAGAGACCCTTGTAGCTCCTGCCCTGATATGTGTATTCAAAGATCGGCGAAGTGCGGATGATGAAGCCGCCGTTGTGGTGGTGATGCTTTCTGCCCGCGTGAACGCCTGACTCTATTATTCTCGAATATCCGACGCAGACTGCATCAACATCTTCGCTGTACTTCTTTCTGAGGGTCAGGCTCTTGAAGAAGCCGACCAGCATTACCGCGCCTACCACGGCAAAGATGCTTGTGAACATTAAGATCATCGTGCCGCTCATTCCGAGCTTGCCGTAGAAAAACATCGGGATCACACCGGCAAGTCCGATAAAACCGAACATGAGACCGGCCGTTTTTCCTGAGCCGGAAGTGGTGCCGCCGTAATGCGTATATCCTCTGGCGTTGCCCTTAAATGCGGCATAAAAGCCCAGGGCTGCAACAGCCAGGAAAAATGCGCCGAATGCATAAGGCCCGCCGAAGAAAAAGCTTACTACTATTATGACCATGAACGCAATGACCAGTATGAGCGGGATCATCGAAGGCTTTTTCCTGGAATCTTCTTCGGAATCGAACTCATTCCAATTGTAGCCGTGCTCCGCGATCTCCTCAGCGCGGAAAACATACGCGGCCTGCTCCTTGGGGAGCTCCGACATATCGGTCTCCTCGCCTGTAAACTGGTTCTTTACCTGCTCTACCGCAGTCGGGAAAAAGTCGCGCCCTCTCTGCCTGAACTCATCGATCAGTTCTTTTCTGTCATCAATGCTGAAATACTTCTGCTCACTGACAAACTGGTCGATCCTGCCGTCTTCATACCTCATCTTCTAATTCTCCTTATTCCAAAAACTTATTCCATTTATATTCCGTTAAACAAAATAAGCAAAACGCTTCCCTTAAGCGTGAATATTATAGCAGATTTTTGATATATGCGTTTTGCGTGGATACATATTTTGATACAGGCATTTGGTGCGGATACATATTCTTTTCGAAAAATCCGGTGATTAATATGTATTTTTGTGCGTTGCGGAAGCCGGCATACATATTGTTTTCGCGTTTTGAGGATAATAATACGCATTTTTGAAAGCCGGGCTGCCCCGGGAAGGCGTTTCTCGAGAAAACATACATATTGTTTGCTTAAGATTCGAAGAAAAATACGTATGCTCGAAAATACACACTCAAAACCTTACTCAACTACCCCGTAGAACCCCTTGACCACACCGGAAACAGGCTTCACAGGATCCGCATCCCCGCTGAAGGCAGCGCCGTC
>JAFZKM010000163.1 GCA_017553665.1 Lachnospiraceae bacterium | reverse complement strand
CCTTCTTCTTCATGCTGGTAGCGGTGGTCATCGCGCTTATCGTAACTATCATGTTTGAGCAGCTGCTCAACTTTATCGTATCAGTAGGAAGGGAGATGGTGCTGAATGTCATCTGATAAGAAAAAAGCGGCCGGACGCGCTTTCAGACGCATCGCGGCACTTGCGCTCCTGACCACATTATTTACCGGAGCGATCGGAAGCAAGGCTTATATTGACACCGGGCGTGACACAAGGCCGGCACCCGCCAAAGCGGAATACACTCTCGCGAACACAGGCTCATACGAGCTGCTGTACGAGACGGATACGATGCAGTACTTCTTCCGTGACGACCGCGACATCATAGCCGCCGTCGACAAGCGTTCGGGCTATACATGGAAGACAGGTATCGACGTTCCGTTCTCAAAGGAGCTCAAGGCCAATATCGCCGCGGCAAAGACCGACGAAGAGAAGGCAGCGGCCAGCGAACCCAAGGAGAAGAACCTCAACACGACATACATCGGCATCGCGAATTCACTGGTGACGGTAGAATACAGCGAGCTTGAAACCACGAAATTCACCTCGTCCGCATCGGAAGAGGGGTCGAGCTCATCGCTTTCAAAGCTTGAGGGCGGCGATCACAAATGGCGCCTCGATGTGGATTTTGAGTCTATCGACCTCAAGGTGGCGGTTTATATAACCTTCGGCGAGGACTCGATCAGCTATGACGTTCCGTTTTCGGAGATCAGCGGCGGGGGCCTGCATTCGGTTACCGCGATCATCCTCACTCCCTTCCTCGGAGCGAGCGGCGGAGAAGCCGAAGTATACGATCCCGAGACAGGCAAATACGGGAGCTCGCAGCCCAAGTATAAGATCCCGGGTTACGTATTCGTTCCCGACGGAAGCGGCTCGCTTATCCGTTTTCAGGACAACAGCGTGGCATTTACAGCGTATGTCGGCGATGTGTACGGAGCCGATCCCGCCACGGAATCATATTATTACAATGAGCTTTCGGACTCGGTTCCCGTAAAGAACCCCGTGATGCCGGTTTACGGCATTGCCCACGGCGACGGTCAGGCAGCATTTGTGGCCTGGGCCGAAAAGGGCGCCGAGTACATGGATATCGTGGTAAATCCCGAGGAGACCAAAAAGGTCAAGTACACCTGGGCTTATCCGAGATTCGAGTACAATATGACCTATTATCAGGTCTACAATAACGCGGGTTCGGGTTATTTCACACTTATGGAGAACCCCAACAGCTTTGATATCTCAATGACCTACCGCTTCCTTTCGGGAGACGGGAGTACCGGATACAAGGCGGATTACACGGGCATGGCTCTTGCTTACAGGGAGCATCTGATCGATACGGGAGTCCTCACGGAAAAAGTTGAAGCTGACGGAGATATCCCGATGAGAGTCGATTTCCTGATGTCGGATGTAAAGAAGAGCGTTGTGGGCACCGAGCAGGTGGTGACCACCGATGTTGACGGCGTAAGAGAGATCCTCGGAGACCTTTCCGCGCAAGGCATCAATAATGTAAATTCGGGTCTTATCGGCTGGCAGAAGAAAGCGGAAACGCTTGCCAAGCCGTACGCGTATAGATTTACTTCGAAGGTCGGAAGAAAAGGCGAGTTTGAAGAGCTTTTCACCGATTTCGCCGCAAAGGGCACGGATATTTCGTACTCACGCGATTTTGTAACGATCAACAAAAAGATGATCAGTTTCTACACAAGCGCGGCGAAGCATGTGAACACCTGGTATCTGATGACCGACAAGTCGGTGCTTTATCCGGCCAACTGTCCGATATTTGAGACCGGCTACGCGCTTCCCACGAAGACGGCTGAATGGATAAAGAAGCTTTCCGGAAAGGTTTCGGACTACAGCGAATCCTTCACGATCACGGGAGCGTCGAACATCCTGACCTCGACCTATGACAGGAACGGCGTGGTAAGCTCGCTCACCGACGCGGAAGAGCTGATCAGGAACGCGGTAGCGGCTGCAGGCGAGAACATGAAGATCAATCTTGTAAATCCCAATCAGTACCTGTGGGAATATACAGACAGATATCTGCAGGCTCCCGTGGGAACCTCACAGTATGTATTCGAGACCGATTCCGTACCGTTCCTTCAGATGGTGCTTCACGGAACAATGGAGGTTTACGGACCGTATTCGAATTTCTCGTTCTATACGGATTCGGATATCTTAAGGATGATCGATTACAATATCTCACCCTCGTTCATCTTTACGAAGGAGCCTTCGTACCAGCTCGCGGATACGGTATCCTCGGATATGTATTCGACCGAATACGAGCAGTACAGAAAGCTCACGAAGAAGGTCTACGACGGTGTCAATTCAATCCTTTCGCAGATACGCGGATATGAATGGATCGGGCGCGAAGTACTCGAGAGCGGCGTGATCGTCAACACATATGTTAAGAACGGCGCCAAAGCGCAGGTTATCATCAATTATACGGACAGGGATGTTAATCATCTCGGGACCGTAACAAAGGCGCTTTCGGCTTCCGTGGTGAAATAAGCAACAGCCGTCTGAAATAAGAATGCGGGCGGATCATAAAAGGAGTCACTCCATGAAGAAGATGAAGACATGGAAACAGAGGCAGAACAGGAGCGGTTATCTGTTCATGCTGCCCTGGATCATAGGATTTGCGGTATTTACTGCGTTTCCGTTCATAGCAACGATAGCTCTCAGCTTTACGAACGTAAACTCGACCATTCTGGGGTACGAGATCAGCTGGGCGGGCATCGAGAACTACATTACGGCATTCAT
>JAFZKM010000162.1 GCA_017553665.1 Lachnospiraceae bacterium | reverse complement strand
ATAGAGCGAAAGACCTATCATCGCGAGGCCGAACTCAGCTGACGCGCCAAGATTCTTCTGCACATGGTTGTACATTCTGAGCACGCAGCAGTCATAAGCTTTCGGATCATAGAAAGCGTAAGTCCAGCAGAGCGATTCAAAGATCTTCGCGATAAGCTTCGCGGTTCTAAGATCACCCTTCTCGACAGGTTTTAACTTGGTCGGATCTGAGGTCAGACGCCTGAACATCAGCACGATCTTCTGGACGGGAGACTCGACGAGAGACGACGCGGACTTCGGATTAAAATGAATGCCGAGACTTTCAAGCGCCTTCAGGTAGTACTCCTCACACTTCCAATAACTGCTGATGCGATAATACGCTATACCGATCCTGTAATAGAGCTTCGCGATAGTGAACGGATCGTCCAGATGATTGAGCAGGCTGTTCGCGAGTTCGATGGCAACAGAGCTGTTGCCGGCCGACAGATTCAGATCGATCAGCGAATCGATCGTAATGCACCAGTTCTCGGAGCCTTCTTCTTCGCGCGTCGAGATCAACTTCAGCGCCTGCTCGTAATAAGCGAGCGCCTCGGTGGTGGCATAGGAATACTTCGCCAGTGCTGCGGCTTCCATGATGAAACGGTATACGTCAGCATCGGAGCCGGCCTGGGTGTAGTGATAAACAAGTCTGTAAACGTCGCGCGGCTGGCCGTGGTTGAGCGCCTCGATCGAGCGCGCTATCTTAAGGTGGATCTCTTTCTGCTCCGAGTCGCTTACAAGCTGCAGGAAAGCGGAGTGGATATCTCTGTGCGAGAACTCGTAAATCTTAGCGGTGGAGCTGCAGTCGATGAACTGGAGCCTGATCGCGCTGTCGAGAATGGATGAAAGCTTCTCGCTGTCAAGATTCATAACCTTCGCGAGCAGTTCGAGACTGAAGGTGTCTCCGATGACAGCCGCATGCTTCAGGGCGTCGAGACCCAGCTTCGGAAGCCTGTCCATGCGCTGACGGATGATCTTGAAGATGTCTTCGTTTTTGTCGGTAACATTGCGCAGGAGCTTCAGGTCCATCTCAAGGCTGCCGGCCTTGACTGAAATGATATTCTCCTCAAGGAGTGAACGGATCACGTTCGAGGCAAAGTAGGGATTGCCTTCGGTGATCTGCATGATATAGTCGACCAGATCCTCGCTCTGTGAAGGACTCACGATCAGCAGGTCGCAGATGAACTCGCGCATCCTCTCGCGGTCGAAGGGCAGCAGCCTGATGAGCTGCGGCTGCTTCTCCGTGCTGAACCTGGATACGAATTCTTCAAGCTGAGGGTTCTCGGAAAGTCCTTCGCTGCGGCAGGAACAGACAACGAAAACCTTATGTGATGCGATGCCTTCGAGCATTTCGATGAGCAGTGAGAGCGAAGCGGCGTCGATGAAATGTATGTCATCGAAGATCAGCACGTAAGGCTTGTTCGATGTAAGCGAAAGGAAGAACTCCGCAAGGACGCGGAGAGTCCTCTGGACCTCCTTATAAGACTCGAGAGGAGCGGAATCACCGGCCTCGCCGGCTCTCACGTAATCGGCAAAAACTTCCTTCGCTTCGGGGAAGATGTTCGTGACAAGGTCCGAATGACGCACGACATCATTCGGGAAACGGCCTCTGTCGGAACCCTTTAAGAAGCGGAGAGACTGATCGTATTCTTCAAGGAACGCCTTAAGTATCTCACGGAAGCCGTGATAGGGCGTGCCTGTGGTCTGTCTGGTGAAATGAGCGCGGTAGAAGGATATTCCGCTGCTCTTTAATTCATTCGCGAGGCTGGTGAGCAGATCGCTCTTTCCGCAGCCCTTTGACCCCGTAACGAGGCAGAAGCGGCCCTCATTCTCGAACGCGATGGCGTAGGACTGGCGCAGATCGGCAAGTTCGTACTTGCAGCTGAAAACACGCGCGTTCTTATCCAGATCGGTGATAAGATCGGAGCTTACCGCGCCCTCCGCAGGGATATTCGAATTCAGGTAAAGGTCAAGGTCATAGATCAGATCCTCGGCAGTCTGGTAGCGCTGGTCGGGATCCTTTGCCAAGAGCTTCAGGATGATCCTGGAGATCTCTTCGCTGACCGACGGATTAAGTTTGTCGGGGGTACGGGGAACGATCGCCACATGCTGATAGACCATGCTGTCGATGGTGCCGGCATGGAAGGGATAAGAACCTGTGACAAAACGATAGAAAAGAACGCCGAGCGAATAAAGGTCGGAACGCGCGTCAACCTTGCGGTTAAGGAGTCCGGCCACCTCGGGAGCCATGAATCCGAATTCTTCGTCTACCTGAGCTGAAGGGATGTTGCTGAAGTCGGTGATGTACGAAACGCCGAAATCAAAAAGCTTAAGCGTGTAGGATTCGGGTTTGCCTTCATCGGAAGAAGTGCATACTCCGATCGCTCCTGCTTTGATGTTCCGGTGGGTGATGCCGCGTCCGTGGGCATACTTAAGAGCATCCGCGAGCTGCATGATGAAATCAATGGCTACGGAAGGTTCGAGAACCCTTCTGCTCTCAAGGAAGGAGCCGAGTGGAATGAAATCCGCGAATTCCGTAACGATACCGATGGTGTTCGAAACGGGGCCCGCATCGTAGACGCGAAGGATGTGATTATTGTCAAATGCCTTTATCGCAGGCAATTCGTTGCTGAAGCAGATCTTATCGACATCATACTGAGTGTAGCGGCTCTGATCGAGAAGTTTGATATATACGGGTGCGCCGCCGTCGATCTTCGTTCCAAGATATGTGGTAAACACGCTGTTCTGATCAAATACCGTTCCCACGCGGTATCCGTCGAATAAAACAGCATTCTCAACTAGATTCATATAGCATCTCCCTGTAAATGCTTGAAAACTACCAACATAATTATAGCGCACAAGTGTCAATAAGACAAGAAAAATCAGCGTTTAAAAAATAGTTTTTGTAACATATTTTGTAACTGTCCCGGATACGGGAGACAAGGAGAACCCCGCGGTGGCCTGCGCCGTCCGCGGGGTTCGCAATATGGAAGACAGACGTTTAATCCGATAGTCGTCAAACTTTGAAGAATCCGAGCTCGCTGTCCAGTTTTTCCGCTACATCCTTGAGGCTGCCGGCAGCTGATGCCAGGCCGTTGACCGTCGCGTTGAGCTCTTCCATGGAAGCTCCGGTCTCTTCGGTAGAAGCGGCGTTCTCTTCGGAGATAGCCGAAAGGGAACTCATGGCGTCGATGATCTGATCCTTTGAGGCATTGCACTTTTCGGTAAGACCCGAAATGAGGCTTATTCCGTCTACGGTCGAGCTTACGTTCGCGATAAGAGCATTGATCCTTTCGGTCGTATCCTGAAGGACAGAATCCGCATTGCTCTTGATATTCGTGATCTCGTTGGTCTTCTCAAGCGCTTCCTGGGAGAACTTTAACAGATGTTCCATCTCGTCGCGGATCTCCTGGGCGGTCTGCGCCGACTCGGTGGCCAGTTTTCCGATCTCTTCCGCAACTACCGCGAAGCCTCGTCCCGCTTCGCCCGCTCTTGCTGCCTCGATGGAAGCGTTCAGCGCGAGCAGATTGGTCTGCGATGCAATTCCGGTGATGCCGTCAACCTTTTCGTTAACGCTCTGTACCGCGTCGTTTGTGGCACTCATCGTTTCAGAGATGCCCTCTACCGAACCGGTCATGGAATCCATGCTGTCCGAAAGAGTCTGCAGTGCCTTCGCGCTCTGCTTGGACGCCTCGTTCATCTCGGAGGCTGTGGAAGCAAGCTGTTCAGCGTTGTCCGCTACGGTCTGGATGGCCTGCGACAGTTCCGCAAGGTTCTGAGTCGCATCCTGAACCGTGTTGGCCTGATCGGAAGCTCCCTTAGCCAGATCCTGAACCGCGTTCGAAACGGTATCCGAGGTGGCGCTTATCTGCTCCGAAGTATCGGCAAGTTCCCTTGCCTTGTCGCCGGTTGTGGCGGAAGCATCCTTCGCGGCTCCGACGATTTCCTTAAGTTTGGTGCTGAGGCCGAATACATTGCTTCCGATATCACTGATCTCCTGTATGGGAGAAGCGGATTCCGAATTCGATGTAAGATCACCTTCGGCGAGTCTGTTGACATCAACAATAACATCGCTGATGCTTGCCGAGACTTTTTTCGCGATGAAATAAATGAGCGCGGCGAAGATAACAACTGCGACCACGATGATCACGATCAGGATCATCAGGACACTGCGGATGTTCGCTTTGACATTGTCCTGAGGCTGACCGGCCCAGGCTGCGCCGACTACGTTTTTGCTTCCGTCATACAGAGGCATATAGTAAACATAATACTTTTTGTTTCCGACCTTTACGCCGCTCGCGGTAACGCTCTGTCCCTGCTTAACCTTTGCCCAGATGGCTGAATCCATCTGCGTGCCTTCGTTTCGCTGACCGTTATCCTTTACGGTGGACGTCATGTATCTGGTGTCGCCGATGAATATGGTCATGTCGATGTCATCACTCTTCAGCATGTCGACATAATCGTGTTCATATTCGATCTCGTTGCCGCAGTCCAGATCATACTGATAATACTTTCTCAGGGAATCCGTCGTAACCTTGAGTTTCTCGTAGGTGGCCTGCTCAAGATTGTTCGAAACGGTAACAGCTGTCGCTATGCAGGTTATGATGCCTGCGAGCAATACCGGCACGAATCCTATAAGCAGAAGGACCATGGTAATCGATAGT
>JAFZKM010000161.1 GCA_017553665.1 Lachnospiraceae bacterium | reverse complement strand
TTTCATGGCGCAGAATGTCATATACATTGATGGTATTGACGTATGCGGTGGTGAAAGCGGGAATGTTTGCCGCGGATCTGACGATGTTTTCGTCTCTGCCGGGGATAACGAGCAGAGCGGAGTCGTCAACTTTCAGGCTGTTCTTAACGGCTACCATGTTCTTCGTCTTGATGGTATCCAGTTTAAGGTCCTTTAAGACAATGAGATTTCCCTCAATGGCTTTGGTCGTGAGCGCGGATCTGAGCGCGTTCTTCTTCACCTTCTTGGGGATCGTGAAGCTGTAGTCTCTCGGCGTAGGTCCGAATACGATTCCGCCGTGTCTCCACTGAGCGCTTCTCGTACTTCCCTGACGAGCGCAGCCGCCGCCCTTCTGGCGTCTGGGTTTGCGTCCGCCGCCGCTTACTTCACTCTTCGTGCGAGTGGAGTGCGTGCCCTGGCGTGCATTTGCCTGCATGCAGACAAGCGCAGCGTGCATACAATATGTATTTACTTCTACTCCGAAAATATTCTGATCGAGTTCGATCTCGTCAACAATATTTCCCTGCATATCAAATACGTTAACTTTAGACATTTATGCTTCCTCCTTCCGATCAGGCCTTCACCGATCCGGCGATCTCAAGCAGCGCGCCTTTAGGACCGGGAACCGCGCCTTTGATAAGGAGCAGGTTGCGCTCGCCGTCAACTTTAACGACGGTCAGATTCTGTACCGTGACGGTATCGGAACCCATATGTCCGGGCATGTGTTTTCCGGGCATAACGCGTCCGGGGTCGGTCGTGGGACCCATTGAGCCTACGCCTCTGTGATATTTGGAACCGTGGCTGATGGGGCCAATCTTATTACCGTAGCGCTTTGTAGTGCCGGCATAGCCCTTGCCCTTGGAAGTTCCGCGAACATCAACTGCATCTCCGTCAGAGAACATGGTAGCGACGGTGATCTCCTGTCCTACTTCGAACTCGTCCGTGTTTTCCGCTCTGAATTCTTTCAGATATTTGTAGCCCTTCTTCATCCCAAGCTTTTCGAACACGCCGCCTTCGGGCTTGTTCAGCTTCTTAAGATCAGTCTCGCCGAATCCGATGCGCACTGCGCAGTAACCGTCGGTCTCGTCTGTCTTCTTCTGAACCACCGCGCAGGGGCCCGCCTGCACGACAGTGACCGGAGTGCAGGTACCGTCAGCGGCGAATATCTGCGTCATTCCGATTTTAGTTCCCAAAATAAATTTCTTCATTTAATTACCTCCCTGGTTATTGGTTCCGCCGCCTTTTACAGCGCCTCACGGAACATGACCGGCCGCCGGCCCGAACTATAAGACCCGCAGCCTGTTGAAGAATGCTTTCTTATACAGCTTACTGCTTAACCTTGATCTCGATGTCAACGCCTGCCGGCAAATCGAGTCTCATTAGCGCGTCAACAGTTTTGGGCGAAGGCATAAGGACGTCGATCAGTCTCTTATGGGTCCTCATCTCGAACTGCTCTCTGGCGTCCTTATATTTATGAGGAGCGCGCAGGATCGTGACGATCTCTTTCTCGGTAGGAAGCGGGATAGGTCCGGAAACCATCGCATCGGTTCTTCTGGCGGTGTCAACGATCTTCTGAGCTGCCTGATCCAGGAGCTGGTAGTCGTACGCCTTCAGTTTGATTCTGATTTTCTGCTTGTTTGCCCTACATAATCCTCTCTTTCGTGCCCCGCCCGGCATTCTGCGGGGTCAATGTGTTTTGTTACGTATAACAGCCGGCACATCAGATCAACCACTGCTTCGTGCGTTTCCTGGCTTCCCGTTTAAAAAAACCAACTGAAATATCCGAACTGTTACGGATTTCAAATTGGGCCAACACGGTAGACCGGACACATAAGTGTCGTGAGCTGTAGTGCAAGGACTTGCCGCCCGGTTTCTCGAACCGGACATTCTCCATCGAAGTTACCTGCCTCGCGGGCAGCAATCTCCGACTTCACAGTCTGTCAAGCCGCAACGGACGAATTGTAACATAGTCCGTATACGGATTGCAAGCACTTTTTTCAAATTTTCAAAAAAATTTTTTAGCCGTTTTACAACATTTTTAAAAGCCGCCGGGACAATGCCACAGGCGGCTTTCGCAGTCAGCTCGCGGTTGTCCGCGGCCTTACTTCCTGTTCTCCATTTCGTACTCGAGCTTGGTGACCTTCTGCGCAGTCAGCTCGGTGTTTTTAGCGATGTCGGCTGTTTTATCGATCAGTTCGCCGTAGCCGTAGAACACGAAGCAGCCGAGCCATACGAACAGAGCGCCGAGAGCCGCGCCGACGATCGCGCCGAATATTGTAAGTACGCCGGCAAGGATGCCGCCTCTGACCATTACGATGATTCCGCCGATGATTCCGCCAATCGCCGCAAGTCCTACCAAAATGAATCCGAGTATGCACAGGAAAGTGACAAAACCTTTGATTTTTTTGCCGATTCCTTCGGGATTTCAAGAGATGTTTTTGAGCAGGCTATGAACGATATTAATTCCAGCGCTCTTCACAGCACGGCTTATTTTTTCACAAAGACCGAAAAGGCGTCATATATGAACATACTTGTACGCAATCTGTCTTTATCGGGTAAACCTTATTATGTTATTGTTATCTACCCTACCAACATTCTTTTCAATATGGGGCAGTATAAGGGAATCCTCATTCCGGCAGTTTCGATAGGCGACGAGCTCCTTTATGTCGAGGACGACTCACTTTATGGGCCTGTTGCTGATTATATTACAAATAAAAAAACACACGGTTACCGCATTTTCAGCTTTG
>JAFZKM010000160.1 GCA_017553665.1 Lachnospiraceae bacterium | reverse complement strand
CGCAAAGGAATACGGCTTTAACAAGGTGGCCATGGCGGGAGGCGTTGCTTCAAATTCAGCGCTCCGCGCGGGGATGAAGGAAGCCTGTGAGAAGAACGGAATGAAGCTTTATTATCCGTCGCCGGTATTATGCACGGACAATGCGGTAATGATAGGCTGCGCTGCCTATTATGAATATATGTCGGGGACCCGGCACGGACTCGATCTGAACGCGATGCCGAACCTCAAACTTGGAGAACGTGGGTTTTAGATTACACGGTTTTTAAGACCGGGAAGGTTGAATACTTATGATTGATGGAAAGACTATTGCGGCTGTTATAGTAGCAGGCGGAAAAGGCCTGAGGATGGGCGGTGAAACACCCAAACAGTATCTGATCATTGCTTCGGACATTGTGCTCGCGCATACGCTCGCGGCCTTTAACGAAAGCCAGACAGACGCCATTGTGGTGGTTTGCCCTCCGGGAGATGAGGATTATGTAAGACAGAACGTTATCCGCGACAGATTCCCGAAGGTTAAGCTCATTGTCGGAGGCGGAGAAAAGCGCTTTGATTCGAGTTATGCCGGGATAAAGGCGGCGTGCGGGCTGTTTGATAAGGAACCGGATTATATCATGATCCATGACGGCGTAAGACCTCTTGTGACTCCCGTGATGATCAATTCCGTAGGCAGGGCCCTCATAGACCATCCCGCGGTATGTCTCGGCGTCAGGGCAAAGGAGACGATGCGCGAGGTCGGACCCGATGAGATCGCCGTTTCTGTGCCCGACAGGGAGTCTCTCCGCGTGATCCAGACGCCTCAGGGTTTTGAGACGAAGCTGATCCTCGAAGCTTACGAGCGTTTCTTCGAGGATGTCGCGAAGGATCCGAACCGCACGCACGGCGTCACGGACGATGCGATGCTCGCGGAAAGATATATGCAGCAGCCTGTTTTTGTTGCAGAAGGAAGTTATGAGAACATTAAGATCACCACTCCCGAGGACCTCTTCCTCGCGGAAGCAATCTTCAGCAGAAGGAATTAACATTAACAGAATAAAGGTTACTCACAGGCCGGTAAAGCATGCTTTAGCGGCTCTGTTGTTGTTTGCCGTTTTGCTGCTCGCGGGATGTACGGGAACCGGTAAGGGGAGCGGCTCGGGGAGCCTGACAAAGTATCCCGTGAAACCGACGGGGGCGGCGCAGGTCACGAACGCGGCGAAGCCTGCGGAAGCCGCGACACCCACCGCAGCACCGACACCTACAGCGGAGCCCAGTCCTACCGCGGAACCGGAGCCGAGTCCGACGCCCGTGCCCGAGATTCCTCCAATTGCGCTCTATATTAATGAAGTCCTTCCGACCAACAATTCCGTGTCAAAGCATAACGGCGGATATTTTGACATGATCGAGCTCTACAACGCGTCTGAAGAGACGGTCATGCTCTCGGACTATTATCTTTCGGATTCAAAGAAGCATCTGACTGACTATCCGCTGCCCGCAGCGGAACTCGAGCCCGGCGGATATGCCGTTTTCTACTGTACGGGCGAATATTATAAGCAGGGCGAATATGACCTCGCGTTCAAGCTTTCATATTTCGGGGAGAAGGTATATCTGTCCGATCGTGACGGCAATATTATCGATATGCTGCAGTATACGCGCCTTCCCGCGGATGTGAGCTATGGAAGGGACGGACTCGGCGGATACAGGATCTATACAAAAACAAGCCTTGGAAGTGAGAACAGCGGCGGTTTCGGCAGGATGGCGGAACTCCCCGCGGTGGACGCAGAGCCCGGCTTTTACGACGGAGCCGTGGGCGTGAGCTTTACGACAGAGGGAAAGATACATTATACATTGGACGGAAGCACGCCCGATAAATATTCGAGGATCTGGGACGGCAATCCGATCGTCATTGACAAAACCTGCGCACTCAGGGCATACGCTGAGGCTGAGAGCTGTCTCGACAGCTTTGTTTCTACTTATGATTATTTTATCGCCGAGCCCGAATACGAGCTGGACGTTCTGATGCTCTCGATCGATGAGGGAGATCTGGCGACCATGAACGCGAATTACAGGTCGAGCAGGAAGTATAAGGCGAATATCTCATTGTTCTCAAAAGGGAAGGCCGAATTCTCGATCGACTGCGGCATCTGCGTTACCGGCTGCACGAGCAGGGCTTATGAGAAGAAGAGCTACCGTGTGAAGTTTTCGGCGGATTACGGTCCGACGAAGCTTAAATACCGTGTGTTTGAAAACCTCGACATCGATGAGTTTGATTCGCTGGTCATCAGATCCGGTTCCCAGGACAATGACGGACCGATGATGAGGGATGAGTATGTCTCGTCGCTTTCGGTCAGCAGCGGATATATTGACAATGTGCTGGTACAGGCTTACAGGCCCGTCGATCTTTATATCAACGGCGAATACCGCGGTGTTTACTACCTCCGCGAGAGGATAGACGAGGACATGATCGCGGCGCATTGCGGCTGCGAGCCCGAGGAAGTCACATTGATCGAGCAGATGAGCGAGATCAAATGCGGCAGGGATTATAAGGAATGGCTCGATCTCTGGAAATATCTGAAGGAACACAAGCTGACCGATGACGCGGCCTATGCGTATGCCGAGTCGGTCGTGGACCTGAACAGTGTGGCGGATTATTTTATCATCCAGCTCTGGTGCGGCAATGTCGATCCGGACAATGTCCGCGTGGCAAAAGCCGGAGACGGGAAATGGTTCTATGTGCTCTATGATCTCGATCTGTGCCTCTGCCGCGATGTGAAGGGCACGACGGACAGATACATGGGCAAATTCAACAGCGGACTCTATACATTTAACGCGCTGGTATACAGACTGCTCGAGACGGATAAGTTCAGGGAGCTCTTCTGTGAGAGATTCGCCGTGCTCGCGACAACTGTATTTTCCGATGAGACCGCGCTCGCGTATATCGATGATCTGGCCGGCAGGATCGATCACGATATGGTCTATAACTGCGACAAATGGCACGGATTCGATGATCCTAGCCATGACATAAAGTACCGCAGCTACAAGAGCTGGAACGAATCGGTGGAAAACCTCAGAAAGGCCGTGAAAGGCAGGGCGAAGCTCATTGTGGAGGATTTCTGCGAGGAGAAGAAGATTTCGGAGGAACTGCGCAATAAATACTTTGCCGGCAT
>JAFZKM010000159.1 GCA_017553665.1 Lachnospiraceae bacterium | reverse complement strand
TTTTATCTTTTTTGTGGGTCGGTGCAAGCATTTGCCGCTACAAATGGTTTATCCTATACGAAAGATACCCCTGAGGAATAGTTTGTGTTTTTAAAACCCCACGGGTATTTCTCTCGCAAGAGATCTGCCCGTGGGGTTTTGATCAGTTATTCATTTCTTTGTTACCGATCACGCCGTGATCGAATTCCCGGTATACAACTGGTAGTACTTGCCCTTCATCTCGAGCAGCTCGTCATGCGTACCGCGCTCGATTATGCGGCCCTGCTCGAGTACCATGATGCAGTCCGAATTGCGGACAGTCGAAAGCCTGTGCGCGATAACGAAGGTTGTGCGGCCCTTCATGAGCTTGTCCATGCCGTCCTGGACGATCTTCTCGGTACGGGTATCGATCGAGGAGGTTGCCTCGTCAAGGATTAGTACAGGGGGATCCGCGATAGCGGCACGCGCGATCGCGAGCAGCTGTCTCTGTCCCTGTGAAAGATTTGCTCCGTCACCGGTCAGCTTAGTGTTATAGCCTTCGGGCAGACGCTTGATGAAGCTGTGCGCGTTAGCGAGCTTCGCAGCTTTGATGACCTCTTCGTCGGTAGCGTCGAGCTTGCCGTAGCGGATATTCTCCATAACGGTTCCGGTGAACAGATGCGTATCCTGAAGAACTATGCCGAGCGAGCGTCTGAGGTCCGCCTTCTTGATCTTATTGACATTGATCGCGTCGTAACGGATCTTGCCGTCCTGAATATCGTAGAAACGGTTGATCAGGTTTGTGATCGTGGTCTTGCCCGCGCCCGTAGAGCCTACGAACGCTATCTTCTGTCCGGGCTTCGCGAAAAGCTTGATATCGTGGAGCACCATCTTTTCATCGGTATATCCGAAGTCAACTCCGTCAAATACGACATCGCCCTTTAATTCTACAAACGTAGTAGTATTATCGGTCTTATGATAATGCTTCCATGCCCAGAGTCCCGTATGCTCCTCCGTCTCAACTACGGTATATTCACCCTTCTCATCGCTGTACCAGTTCGCGTAAGCGGGGATCGAAGCAGCTTCGGCCGAAGCTTTATCCACACGTCTGGCATTTACCAATGTAACGTAGCCCTCATCGGTCTCGGGCTGCTCGTCCATCATACGGAATATCCTGTCTCCGCCCGCCAGTGCCATGATGATCGAGTTGATCTGCATGCTGACCTGGCTGATAGGCATGTTGAGCGTCCTGCTGAAGGTCAGGAAACTGGCCAGAGCGCCGAGCGTAAATCCACCCACGCCGTTGATAGCGAACGCGCCGCCCACGATAGCGAGCACAACGTAGGACACATTGCCAATCTGGGCATTGATGGGGCCTACGAGGTTGCCGTACTGATTGGCCCTGTATGCGCTCTCGTAAAGAGCTTCGTTCAGCTCGTCAAACTTCTCTTTGCATTCGTCCTCGTGACAGAAAACCTTGACAACCTTCTGTCCGGACATCATTTCCTCGACATAGCCGTTCAATGCGCCGATATTCTTCTGCTGGCCCACGAAATACTTTCCGCTCTTGGATGCCACATATTTCGTGACAAACAGCATGAGCGCGACCATCGCGAACGAAAGCAGCGTAAGCCATCCGCTGAGCAGGATCATATTGATAACGACCGTTACGATCGTGATCGCGCTGCTGAAGAATTGCGGGATGCTCTGCGAAATCATCTGGCGCATCGTGTCGACGTCATTCGTATACACCGACATGATATCGCCGTGCGCGTGAGTGTCAAAATACTTTATCGGGAGCGACTCCATATGCTCGAACAGGTCGTTCCTGAGTCTCTCCTGGAATCCCTGCGTGATGGTTACCATGATCCTCTGCTGGATGAAGGTAGCCGCAACACCGATCAGCACCATGATCGCGACACGGATGATCGCTTTCAGAAGACCTGAATAATCGGGCGTTTCGCTGCCGATAAGCGGCGTAATGAAATCATCTACCAGCGTTCTGGTAAACAGCGTGCCCTGTACGGTCATCGTATTGACCGTGGTCACGATGCAGGCGATAACAATGATCCATCTGATGATGGTGCCCTTAAACGCGTATTTCATGAGGCGTCCGAACACCTTGCCGGGATTCTCTACCGGCGGCTTTCCTCCGGGTATTCCACGGGGTCTGGGTCCCATAGGCGGCATCAGCGATCACCTCCTTCATCAAAGTCACCGTTTCCGCCCGTCTGTGACTCATAGACGTCACGGTAGATATCATTGTTCTTAAGCAGCTCTTCGTGCGTTCCGATGCCGTTGATGCGGCCGTCCTCGAGGACGATGATCCTGTCGGCGTTCATGACGCTCGAAATGCGCTGCGCGATTATCAGCTTTGTGGTTCCGGGTATCTCCTCGGCGAAGGCCCTGCGGATCTTCGCGTCGGTCGCGGTATCTACGGCGCTCGTGCTGTCGTCGAGGATCAGGATCTTCGGCTTCTTCACGAGGGCTCTCGCGATACAGAGTCTCTGCTTCTGACCTCCCGAAACGTTCGCGCCGCCCTGCTCGATATGCGTTTCGTATTTATCGGGCATCTTCTCGATAAATTCGTCCGCGCAGGCAAGTTTGCAGGCGCGTCTGCATTCCGCTTCGATGGCTGCCTTCTCTTCAGGTGTCTCTTCGTGCTCGACAATTACGAGCCTGCCGTTCGCGTCGGGCTCGCGGTGCTTTCTGACGCCCCAGCGGAGGTTCTCCATGACCGTTCCGGAGAAGAGCACGTTCTTCTGAAGCACAACGCTTACCTCGTCTCTCAGGGTCTCGATATCGTATTTGCGGACATCGACTCCGCCGACGGTAAGCGTTCCTTCATTGACATCATACAGGCGGCTGATCAGGTTAACGAGAGTGGACTTCGCGCTTCCCGTTCCGCCGATGATGCCGATCGTCTCGCCTGACCGGATCTTCAGGCAGATGTCATTTAATACATTCTCCTCGCTGTCTTTCTTATATCTGAAATTGACATGATCGAACTCAATGCTTCCGTCC
>JAFZKM010000158.1 GCA_017553665.1 Lachnospiraceae bacterium | reverse complement strand
CAGTTGTTACACTGGATACACTTCTCGGGATCCCACTCGGGAACCATAACTGCGGTACCGCGCTTCTCGTAAGCAGCAGCGCCGAGCTCGAACTGACCGTCCGCTCTGTCTGCGAACGCAGATACGGGAAGGCTGTCGCCGTCCATAAGAGCGATGGGGTTCATGAGCTTCTCAACCATCTCAACGGTTTCCTTGCGGCCGGTAAGCTTCTTGGGCTTGGGATCAGCCTTGGGATTGCCCCATGATGCAGGAACCTTAACCAGGTGAAGGGCGTCCTTACCCTGATCGATAGCCTTGCAGTTCATGTCAACGATGTCCTGGCCCTTCTTGGAGAACTTCGCAACAACCTTCTCCTTCATGTACTTGATCGCCTCATCAGCGGGAAGTACGTTGGCCAGAGTGAAGAACGCGGACTGAAGAACGGTCGATGTTCTCTTGCCGAGACCGATCTTGCCTGCGATATCTACAGCATCAACGGTGTAAACCTTGATGTTGTTCTCAACGATGTACTTCTTTGCCTCAGCATTGAGCTTCTCGCCGAGCTCCTTATCGTCCCACTGGCAGTTGATAAGGAAGATTCCGCCGGGCTTTACGTCCTGAACCATCTTGTAGCCCTTGATGATGTAGGACTGCTGATGACATGCAACGAGGTCAGCCTGGTTGATGTAGTAAGGGCTCTTGATGGGCTTGTCACCGAATCGCAGATGCGAAATGGTGATACCGCCGGTCTTCTTCGAGTCATACTGGAAGTAAGCCTGGATATATTTGTTGGTGTGGTCACCGATGATCTTTGTCGAATCCTTGTTGGCTCCAACGGTACCATCGCCGCCGATACCCCAGAACTTACACTCAACGGTGCCGGGTGCGGAAGTGATGGGCGCGGGCTTCTCCTCGGGAAGCGAAAGACCGGTAACATCATCAACGATACCGATGGTGAAGCGCTTCTTGGGATTAGCCTTCTTGAGCTCTTTGTAAATAGCGAATACGGACGAAGGAGGAGTATCCTTTGAACCTAAGCCGTAACGACCGCCGGTAAGTACGATGTCGTTGAGGCCTGCCTCACGGAGAGTGGTCGCAACATCGAGGTACAGAGGCTCACCGAGTGATCCGGGCTCCTTTGTACGGTCAAGAACAGCGATCTTCTTAACGGTCTTGGGAAGAACCTTAAGGAAGGACTTGCTTACCCAAGGTCTGTAGAGACGAACCTTGATAAGGCCGACCTTCTGCTTCTTTGCAAGGAGGTAATCGATAACTTCCTCCGCAACGTCGCAGATCGAACCCATGGCAACGATAACGCGGTCAGCGTCCTTCGCTCCGTAGTAGTTGAACAGGTCGTACTTTGTGCCGAGCTTCTTGTTGATCATCTTCATGTACTTCTCGACAACTGCGGGAAGTGCGTCGTAAGCTGCGTTGCAGGCCTCACGATGCTGGAAGAATACGTCGCCGTTCTCGTGTGAGCCGCGCATAGCGGGCTTCTCGGGATTCAGAGCATGCTCTCTGAATGCCTTAACGGCGTCCATGTTGACCATCTCAGCCAGATCCTTGTAGTCCCACTTCTCGATCTTCTGGATCTCATGGGAAGTACGGAAACCGTCGAAGAAGTTAAGGAAAGGAACCTTACCCTCGATAGCCGCGAGATGTGCTACGGGTGAAAGATCCATAACTTCCTGGGGATTGGTCTCTGCAAGCATAGCGAAACCGGTCTGACGGCATGCATAAACGTCACTGTGGTCACCGAAGATGTTCAGCGACTGTGTGGCAACGGTACGTGCCGATACGTCGAATACGCAGGGAAGCTGCTCACCTGCGATCTTGTACATGTTCGGGATCATAAGGAGTAATCCCTGTGATGCTGTAAATGTAGTGGTGATCGCGCCTGCCGCAAGAGAACCGTGAACGGTACCTGCTGCGCCGGCTTCTGACTGCATCTCAACAACCTTTACCTGGTTGCCGAAGATGTTCTTCTGGCCTGCAGCCGACCACTGATCAACAGAGTCAGCCATGGGGCTCGAAGGTGTGATGGGGTAAATAGCCGCAACGTCGGTAAACGCATATGCCACATGAGCGGCAGCGGTATTTCCATCCATTGATTGTTTAGCTCTAGCCATATAGAACCTCCTTTAATTTTGAACAATTGCGTCGGCAACACAGAAAAAAGCAAACGCCACGCCGCAATTACCCAATTTGAGGTTATTGTAACACAGACACGATTGCTTGTAAAGTTTAGAGCCTTGTATTTCGTGATAAAAATGAGGTTTTTCATGGCTGCCCGATTATCTGTCGAATATGCGAAAAAAAGCGCAAAAAATGATTTGCCGCAAGTCGGAAAAAGCCTTAAAATATTAGTGTGGAGAAAGATTTTTATTGTTTCCGAGAAAAAGATCCATACGGGAGGCCCCCATGACACCGATGAACATTTTGAACATAAACGAACCCGGCAATCCTTTCGCCGGAAGCAACGCGCGTGAATACGTCATGCCCGCGCTCAGCTGGGTCCGCGTTTACCATAACGTTCAGGACGAAAACTACGCGACGCACTGGCATACTTCGATCGAAGTCATCATGCCTTATGTCAATACATACGCTGCGGATATCAACGGCATCAAGACCACTATCAGCCCCGGCGACATTTTCATAATCCCGCCCGGAGAGCTGCATGCGCTCTACGCTCCCGAAGAAGGCGAGCGTCTGATCATGCTGTTTGACTACTCGCTGCTCTCCTCTCTGCCCGGCATCAACTCACTGATCGATTCGCTCCATCCTTTCAAGCTTATCTCAAAGACGGAGTATCCGAAGGTCAGCGAGACTCTGGTGCAGGTCCTGAAAGAGATCGAGTACGAGTTCTTCCATGACAATGTTTACCGTGACGCCACAATCTACTATATGCTGGTTAAGTTCCTCACCACGCTCGGCCGCGCGAACATTGAGACGATGACTCCGTTCCCGAACCTGCCCGCTTCAAAACAGCACGAATACGTGAACCGATTCATGGGCGTATGCAATTACATCGACGATCATTACACCGAAGATCTCCGGATCGAGAAGCTCTGCGAGATCACAGGCATGACCAAGAGCTATTTCTCAAAGCTTTTCGAGGCTTTCACCGGAATGTCCTTCAACGATTACCTGAATCAGAAGCGCATTTCCTTCGCGGAGAAGCTCCTGATATATCCCGATCTTTCGACCACGGATATTTCCATGAAGGTCGGCTATAATTCGCTTTCGACCTTTAACAGAGCCTTCCGCATGATCAAGAAGTGCTCGCCAACGGAGTACCGCAGCTACTCCACTTCACTCGCGACTCCTGCAAGAACTACCGACTAAGAGAACAAAGCATATGAGATCATCAGACAAAAAAGGCAAGAGAACAAGCCGTTCTCTTGCCTTTTGTTGTCTGCCGCAACACTTCGCGCATTGCTCTTAATTTCCAATGTTAACAGCTGTGCCGTAAGTATTCTCCCAAGCGGTCTTTCTCTCATCCATGATAGCCTGTCCGCCTGCATTGAGGTACTCCTTCATGCCGTCATCCCAAACCTTATCGAAATCAGCAACGGAAGCAACAACTGCCTTGTCGTATGTCTGATCTCTCTTGCCTGCAAGGTCGGTAGCTTCGGTCTCAGCCTTGATATCGCCTACTGAAGGTGTAGCGGGAACCTTAGCATCAAGCTTAGCTGCCTCGATAGCCTGCTTAACGTCAGCGGGATCAACATCCGAGTATGAGTAAGCAAGTGAAATATTGGTAAGATCTTCGGTAGCAAGTCTCAGACCGTTGCAGTTGATGGTCATATCGATGTTCTTGCCGGAGTTCTGGTACCACTCATGATGAGCCTCATCGGGAGCCTGGATAACCATAGCGCCTGTAGCTGCGTCAACAGTGTGGATAACGCCCTCTTCACCGATCTGAAGGAACTCAACGGTTGAAGCCTGGGACATGAACTCAAGGTAGCAAAGAGAAGCGATAACTTCATCGTTTGTTGCGGGGAAGAAGGTCTTTCTGTCGCCGCTGTTCGAATAGCTGTACTTGGTGTACTTGCCGTTCTTGTCTTCGAAGCAGTTGATAGCTACGAACTTAGCCTGTGAGCCGTACTGAGCCGCAAGAGTAGCATTGATGGAATCCTTGCCGCCGCGGAAAGGATAGTCATAGTTGTGGATGAAGCAGCCTACGAATCCGGCCTTGATCATATCGTCTTCTGCGGTATCATCGCTGCCCGAATGCTCTGCGAAATCCTTCCAAACAAGACCGTCATTGTACCACTTGTTAAGAAGTCTGATGGCTTCCTTGGTTCCCTCTTCGGTGAACTTTCTGTCATCATAACCGTTTACATAGTAATCCTTGTCGGTGATATCGGGATCCATGAAGGACTCGATGATGTTGGCTGCTCTCCAACCGATATCGTAAGAGGGTGAGAAAGGAACCATCTTGGAAGCGTCTGCTCCAAGGAGTGTCTCAGCAGTGTCTCTGAAAGCGATGAGAACCTGCTCAAGCTCTGCCTTAGTGGTGGGAGTCTTGAGGCCTAACTTATCAAGCCAGTCCTGACGGATGAATGTGTTGATACGGCAGGTCTCGTTTCTCTTACCTTCGATAGCCCAGAGGGTTCCCTCTGCGGGATCGAGATCCTGGTAAACGAGCTCTTCGCCGAGCCAGTCAAATAAGCTGGGAACGAGGTCCTTGTTCTCCTCAAGAACGGGAGCAAGGTCGATAACGCCGCCCATTTCAGCATAGGTCTGGATAGCGCCGTAGTTGTATGTGTAGCAGATATCGGGTGCTGTCTGAGCTGCGAGCAGGTTGTTGATATCGTCAGCTTCCTGCCAACGTGATACTGTTACGAACTCAACTTCTACATTGTAACGGTCGAGCATCTGCTTCTGGATCCACTGGGTCCAAGCGTTGTTGCCTGCTTCGGTACCGCCGTCAACGTTACGGTCGTAAAGCTCAACAGAGATGTGTCTGGTCTCAACGAACTTGCCGTCCTTCATTCCGCGGGCATCAGCCTTGTCGGGATCGGGAGTCGTTGCGGTGTTGCCTGAATCGGTCTTGCCGCTGTCGGTCTTACCGGAATCGGTCTTGCCGGTATCCGTGGTACCTGAATTAGTACCATTGTTTGTTGCAGGCTCAGTGGTCTTCTTACATCCGACTACTGAAAGAAGCATTACTGCAACAAGAAGTACAGATAACAATTTTTTCATTTTTCTTCCTCCTATAAACTTTTGTTTATGAATAACGCGCTATGCGTTTATTCCTTTACCGCGCCCATTGTTACGCCGGCGATGAAATATCTCTGCAGCCAGGGGTAAATGAGAAGGATCGGAACCGTGGCGAACATAACCGTCGCCGCCTTCAGCGAATCCTTAAGACCGGGCTGCATGAAGCCTTCCTGTGCCGCTACTTCTACCGCGTTAACATTGTTAAGGATGTTGTAGAGAAGAAGCTGCAGAGGGAAGAACTGCTTGTTCGTCTTGATATACATAAGAGCGTCGCCGTATCCGTTCCAGCGTCCTACCGCGTAGAAAAGCGCGAGTGACGCGAATACGGGCTTGGAGAGCGGTACGTATATCTTCAGCAGAACCTTTATATAGCTCGCTCCGTCTATCTCCGCCGATTCTCGCAGCGAATCGGGGATCCCATAGAAGAAGCTTCGCATTATTATCATGTTGTAAATGCTCAGACACGCAGGAATGATAAGTACCAGCGGGTTCTCGAGCAGATGCAGGTCGCTCATCAGCAGGTAGTTCGGAATGGTACCTGCGTTGAAGAACATCGTGATCGTGATCAGGATGTTGATGAAGCCGCGTCCCTTGAGCTTGGGGAAGATCAGCGGGAACGCGCACAGCGCGGTCATCGTGAGCGAAAGCAGCGTGCAGACCAGAGTAAGGAACGCTGTCCATATGAATGCTCTCTGGTATTTCGGGTCGCTCAGAACCGTCTGATACGCTTCAAGGTTAAAGCCCTTCGGCCAGATATAAACTTCGTGTCTGATCAGGAATTCCGTGCCCGATAGCGATCTGGCAGCCAGGTTCAGCATCGGAACGATACAGATGATGCTGATCAGGATACATACGATGACAAATATCGCATCGCCTATCTTGGTTGAGGTTGATTTGACTTTCATTACCAAATCCCCCTTTCTCCGAGTTTACGCGATATTGTATTCGCGGTCAGCAGGAAGAACAGGCCGACTACGGACTGGAAAAGTCCTACTGCCGTCGTGAGCGATATCTTCAGCTGCTGGATACCGACTTTGTAAACGAAAGTCGAAATAACTTCGGCATTCTCCATTACCAGGTTGTTCTTCATCGCGAACGGACGCTCGAAGCCGCCGCCCATGATGTAACCGAGGTTCATGATCAGAAGCACAACGATCGTGGGCTTGATTCCGGGAAGCGTGATATGCCACATTTTCTTGAATCGTCCGGCGCCGTCCACCGATGCCGCCTCATACAGCTCGGTATTGATGCTGGCGATCGATGCGAGGTAAATGATCGAGCCCCATCCGAAGTTCTGCCATACACCGGCAGCAACGTAGGTCTTTACCCAGTTCGAAGGATCGCCGAGGAAAGAGATCGACTCGCCTCCGAAATAGTTGATCATCTGGTTTACGAGACCGTCATTCGTAGCGAAGAGGTGGGAAACCAGGCTCGCGATGATGACCCACGAAAGGAAATGGGGCATGTACGCGATGGTCTGAACTACTTTCTTGAATCTCTTGAAGCACAGCTCGTTAAGGATCAGGGCAAAGATGATGGGTGCCGGGAATCCGCAGATCAGATCCAGGAGATTCAGTTTTACGGTGTTCCTGAGCGCTCTCAGGAAATCGGGATTCTGAAACGCTTTCTTGAAGTATTTGAAATAATCCGTCTGTTTGTTCGTGGTAGCCCAGGGCATTTCCTTCAGCGGCATATTCAGCTTGTATTCCTTGAACGCGATGATGATGTATCTCATCGGCGTATACTTGAATATGAGCAGATATGCGATCGGGAGAAGCAGAAGCAGGTAGAGCTGCCAGTACTTCTTAATGCTCTGGCCCCAGGTAATGCTCGTCTTTACAACGATCTGATTACCTTTATCGTCCGTGTAGGTCTTGACCTTTGCCATTGTGTGCCTCTTTCCTTTTTCTTAATTTATACGGGACCGTCTGTCTTTCAGATCCTGCCCTTTTCATCGGGGATGCCGCTCTTCTGTCTGTAATATGTGCAGATCGCGTCGCGCCATTCCTCCGCGCTCCTCACCTGCTCATCAAGCCTTTCAAGAACACGTTCGAAACGCTTCCTGTCGATCTTATCCTTCAGCGAGCACCATGCGCTCCTCATGCGGACCGCTTCTTCGGCTCCCTCATAGTGGCTGTCGTAAATGTGCTGTATAACGGTCTTGCCCGAATGCAGCCTGTAGGTGTACGGAACGTGATGCATGAACAGCAGCAGCTCGTCCGGACAGGTCTCGAGGT
>JAFZKM010000157.1 GCA_017553665.1 Lachnospiraceae bacterium | reverse complement strand
CTGCGCGGAATCCACGTTGCAGAAGTACCAGAATCCGTACTTTTTCATGATCTCGTACTTCTCGCCGCTGTAGCCTCTCCAGTTACAGATATCCGCTCCGTAAGGATAAATATAGACATCTGTGTAACCAAGAATGCTCTCTACCTCATCCTGCCATCTCTGGCAGTCATATTCGAGCTTGCTTACCGAAATATCGGTCATATTGCTGTGCGTATAGCTGTGGCTCGCGAATTCCCATCCGTCCGCCTTAAGAGCCTCGACAACCTTGAGCGCCTCTTCTCTCTGCGCCTCGATCTTCGCCATCTTGTCAGCTTCGGACATTCCGTCGTAGATCTTCATGCTGAGGCCTGTATCATAACCGAGCGCGCCTTCAAATCCGGTAACTCCGAGTATTCCCTTTCTTCCCCTGTATGAGAAATCGGGATGCTCTTTTACAAAACGGTCAACGATCGGAACCACGTCATACTCACCTTACAGATAATTGCCGTCCTTATCGATGTATTCGCAGGTGGGCAGGCCGTCCTCTCCGACCACGATCCTCTCGGCGAAGCCGTTCTTCTGCATGTAAACGTAGTAATTAACATCATCCTGAGAGAGAACGAAAGGTATCTTTCCTTCGGGAAGCCAGATATCCTTCATCACCAGTTTCTCGACTCCGTCGTCTCCTACCACGCGCTCCGCCATGTCGTGAACACTGATCAGGACATAGCCTTTCGCGTACATCTGCTCGAGGATCTTATTGAATTCATCGACCGTGGTCATGTAGCGGTTATAGCCCACGGGCTGGCTGCTGCCCTTGCCGAACGCTCTCGAAGTGTCAACGATGAGCGAGTGAACGAACAGATGGCTGATCTGCGTATTATCCGCCCATTTAACAAGCTTTGTCTTCTTTTCCTCATATGAGGCGATAGCGTTTGAAAGGCGTTCAACGCTCTCGTAACCCTCGACAGCCTTCACTGTCTCTATCGCTTTATCATAGTCATACATCTGCGCCATCACATCGGTCTTTGCGAGAATGCCGTCGACCTCCGCCTCGAGTTTCTCACGTGCCAGGCGCTCCTCTTCCTCGCGTGCCTGCCTTTCAAGCTCCGCGATCTCTTCCGGAGTAAGCGTGGGCTCCGGCGTAGGCTCGGGCGTGGGCGTGGATGTATCCTTCTTTACATTTGAAGATGTAGGGACCTTCGCGTCGCCGATATCCACGGTATCAGCCGTCATTTCAACGCCGGTATCGCTGAACGCCTTCGCCTTCCTGTCCTTCTTCAGCTCATTAAAGCCTATGCAGACAAAAAGGATACCGATGATTATCAGCTCCGCCGCAATGACTATGGTTCTGTTTCTGCTGTTCTTCAAAGTGCTCCCCCCATTTTCTTAAAAAGGAACGGTCACCCGTTCCAGTTTTTTACATTATGCGAAAAAAGCCTCAATGCTCTTCATGGCTTCTTCCTCATCGCTGCCGTTGACGATCACGTCGATCAGATCGTTCGCCGCGGTGGCTCTGTTCATAATGCTGATGAAGGTCATCATGCCCATGATGCTCTTGGCATTGACCTTTTTGTCCTTGTACTCGAAGTACACGGTACTCTCAAATTTGCTTGCTTCCTGAACCAGCTTGGCGATCGGCCTTCTGTCTAGATCTGCCGTAATGTCGATAGCCATCTTCTTCTGAACCATTTCCTTTTTCTCCTCCGCTTTTTGCTAAAACTAAAACAACTTTATCCCGGCTTCCCCGAACGCAGCCTTTCGGCCATGTCCGACAGCTTCTGCAGCCTGTGATTGACTCCCGATCTTCCTACGCGCCGATCATGCTTCTCCCCAAGCTCGGCGAGGGACGCGTCGGGAAACTCGAGCCGCAGCAGAGCCGTAGTTCTCAGCTCATCGCTCAATGAATCGAGCCCAACAGTGTCATTGAGAAATTGTATATCCTCTATCTGCCTGGTCGCCGCGGCGATCGTTTTGCCGATATTGGCGGCCTCGCAGTTAACACGTCTGTTTATTGAATTGCGCATTTCCTTGACGATCCTGACATTCTCCAGCTCCATGAGGCTTACGTGGGCTCCCATGATGTTCAGGACATCAACTATATGCTCCCCGTCTTTTAAGTATACTACATTATATTTTTTTCTGTTAACAATTTTTGCTTCGATCCCGAACGAGGTTATGAGTTCGGCCGTCAAAGCCGCTTTTTCCCTGTCATCCAGAACAAATTCAAGATGGTAGTCCTTCTCGGGATTGCTGATCGATCCGCAGGCAATGAAGGCTCCCTTCAGAAATGCCCGCTTGCAGCAGGTCTGCTGAACGACCACTTTGCCCGGCAGCAGTCCGTCCTGCAGTTTCAGGAGTTTTTTCAGTTCCTCCGTCTCCTTTTCGGTCAGCTCCGTGACACAGGTCTTTTTCCGTCCCGCCTTCTCTACCGCCGTTTCCCGCTCCGGGTCTTTCCCCGTCAGCTTCTTGAACAAAGCGGCAAAACACTCGTTAACAGTCTCGTTTTCGCTTGAGAGCTCTATCCGTCCGTCCCGCAAAACGGCTGACATCGCCGTGACCGCCGCGAGCTCCGCGATCCTGCAGTGGCGCGCGTTCGGAATGGACGAAATCAGTTCTTTTTTCACATTAAGCGAGAAAGACATGCCCTCACCCCTTTATATTTACATCAGTCAAAGCCGATCATACGGACCTCGGGTTCCAGTCTGACTCCTGAGTTCCGGTACACCCTGTCCGAAACCTCGCCGATCAGTTTGATAATGTCCGATGATGTCGCGCGGCCTTTATTGATGACGAATCCGCAATGCTTTTCGGAAACGCAGGCATCGCCGACCGAATAGCCCCTGAGCCCCGCTTCCTCTATAAGTTTACCCGCGAAATACCCTTCGGGGCGCTTGAATGTGCTGCCCGCGCTCGGGTATTCGAGCGGCTGTTTTTCTCTTCTCTTCGCGTTCAGCTCCGATATCGCCGCGAGTATCGCTTCGGTATCTCCGCGCTTCAGCGCGAATACGGCTTCCAGAACGATAAGACCTTTCTCTCCGATCACGCTGTGCCTGTACGAGAGTTCCAGCGCGTCGCGGTCCATATCAAAAACATTCCCTTCGGCGTCCATCACGCGGGCTCTCACGATCACGTCTTTGATCTCTCCGCCGTATGCTCCGGCGTTCATAAACACCGCTCCGCCGACCGATCCGGGAATGCCCGCGGCAAACTCCAATCCTGCCAGCCCGTGCCTCGCCGCGTCATACGCGACCTTGGTCAGAGGCGCTCCGGCATGTGCCTTAACGAGTACCTCTTCTTCCCGCTCATCGTAGGAAATATCGGCCTTTCCTTCCTTTATCGCGACAACGATCCCGCGGAATCCGTCGTCCGAAACAAGAAGGTTAGTTCCGTTGCCAATGATATAATAAGGAATTTCATTTGCTTTTGCAAGTAAAATAATATTCCTTAATTCTGCCTCATCCGAGGGCACCGCGACAAAGTCCGCCGGGCCTCCCGTCCTGAAGGAAGTGAAGTCCGAAAGCGGCGCGCCGGTCAGGATCTTCCCCTTCGGCGCAGCTTCTTTCAGCATTAAAAACACATCTTTTTCCAAATCGATCATTCTCCCAATGTAAGATACGCAGCTCCGTACATTCCTGCGTCGTTGCCGAGTGTCGCGAGCCTGAACTCACGGTTTCGGAGTACATTGAGATTGTTCTCGTCAAAATATTTCTTTACGGTATCGGTAATGATGCTTCCCGCGCGCGCCACGCCGCCGCCGATGACATAAGCCTCGGGATCGACCGTAGCTCCGACTCCCGAAAGAGCCTGCGCCAGATATCTGCACATGGTATCGACCGCCTTCGAAGCGAGACTGTCGCCCGCCTTCGCCGCGTCAAAGATATCCTTAGCGGTAACGCCTTCCTTATCTCTCAAAACGCTGGGCTCCGAAGTCTCAGCAAGAGCCTTCTTAACAAGTCTTACAACGCCGGTCGCCGAAGCGTACTGCTCAAGATGTCCTCTGCAGCCGCATCCGCACAGGTCAGTCTCGTTAGGGTTCACTACGATGTGGCCGATCTCTCCGCCGCCTCCGTGGATACCGTGAACTACCTTGCCGTCGATGACGATTCCGCCGCCGACGCCTGTTCCGAGCGTGATGAATACGATATTCCTGCAGCCCTGGGCGCCGCCCTTCCAGAGTTCGCCGAGCGCCGCTACGTTCGCGTCATTCGCCGCGATGCACTTAAGGCCCGTAAGTTCGCTCATCTTCTCGTTGACATTGAAAATGCCCCACTTGAGGTTCGCGCACTTCATTACGGTTCCGTCCGGGGTAATGGGTCCGGGAACTCCGAGTCCGACTCCGAGCACATCCGCCTTGTCAATTCCTCTTTCGGAAAGCTTCGAAAGGATCGCGTCCGCGATATCCGTGGGAACGTTCACTCCCTCGTTCTCCGTTCTCGAAGGGATCTCCCACTTCTCGAGAATGCTTCCGTCCTCGGTAAAAAGTCCGAGCTTAACGGTTGTTCCGCCTATGTCCACACCAAAACAATACTTCATATCCTGCTGTCACTCCTGTGATTTATTTATATTTGCCATCGCTCTGTCGTAGAGCGCCTTTGCCGCATTGTAGCCCATCTTCTTCTGTCTGCAGTTGACCGCCGCGGACTCGCAGATGATCGCGAGGTTACGTCCGGGACGGATCGGGATGTTGTGGCATACGATGTTGTTGCCCAGATAATTCACGTAATGCTCCTCAAGTCCCATTCTGTCATACTCGCGGTCTCTGTCCCATTCCTCTAGATTGATCACGAGATCGATCTGCTGGGTATTCTTAACGCTTTCAATACCGAACAGCGTCTTTACGTCAATGATTCCGATGCCTCGAAGCTCAATGAAATGCCTCGTCATCTCGGGGCTCATTCCGATCAGCGTATCGTCGCTGACCTTTCTGATCTCTACGACATCGTCGCTCACGAGACGGTGTCCTCTCTTGATCAGCTCCAGCGCAGCCTCGGACTTTCCTATTCCGCTCTCGCCCGTGATCAGCACGCCTTCGCCGTATACATCGACGAGTACTCCGTGGATGGTCATCGCCGGAGCCAGCTGGACGTTCATCCATCTGATGACCTCCGCCATGAACGAGGAAGTCGTCTTCGATGTGCGGAGCAGGGCTACCTGAGACTCTGTGGCCGCCTCAACGATCTCATCCTCAACCTCGATATTGCGGCAGAATACCACGCAGGGGATGCCGGTCCTGAGGAAATTCTTCATTCTCTCGATCCCGTCCTCCTGTGCCTTCAGATAGGAATGCTCAACGTTTCCGATGATCTGGATACGGTTGCGGTCGAAATCCTTCATAAAGCCCGCGAGCTGAAGCGCCGGTCTGTTGATATCGGGCATCGTCAGCTCTATCTTTTCAATGTCAACGTCCGGAGTAAGGTTCTCCAGATTCATTTTTTCAATGAGATTCTTAAGCGGAACAGTACTGATATCGCCGTTTAACATTTCAGTTGCCTCCTATGACCTCGCCGATGACCGCCATCAGTCCTCCGACCACGATGAGCACATCCGCGATATTAAATACGATGCTTTTAAATACCGACACATTGATAAAGTCGGTCACTCTGCCCTTTACCAGGCGGTCGTAAACATTCCCCGCGGCACCCGCCGTCAGGAGCGCGAAACCGGGCCGTACCGCACGGTAACCGTCATCCGCGATCACGGGAATGTAAAATATCAGCAGGACCGCGAACACGGCAGCCGAAACAGTGACCACCGCCTTGCGGTTCGACTCCAGCTTATTCATCGCGAAGCCTTTGTTCTCGCGCAGCATCAGCTTCACTTTGCCGCCGAAGAGCTCTTTGTCCCTGCCGGCCAGCCTCTTTCGGGCCAGCTCTTTTGAAATCTCATCCCCCGCGAATCCGAGCAGGGAAAGAATAAGTGTTGTAAGTCCGCTCAAGCTCAGCACCTCTCTACAATATCCGCGAACGGCGCGAGCTCCGTGAGCCTCTTGCCCGACGCGGCGCGTCTCATCGAAGGATAGTGCACGCAGCCCTTTTCATTCGCTCCGATATTCGAAAGCCGCTGCTCGATCAGCGTTCTCTCCGGATCGTAAACAAGTCCGAAACGGCGGTTCTCAAGTAGCATTCCGTCGCTGAAAGCCGCATAAAGCTTCAGGATGTTTATATCGCTCTCAAACACTGTAACCTTCGCGAATCTGTCGAGCTCGAGCAGCTCGGCGATATGATAGCCCATGCCCAGACCGAACACGATGTAATGATCAATGCCCTCGGTCCTGAAATCATCGGCGAGCAGGAAGCTCTCGCGAAGAATGTTGCCGTTCGTATGAAGATAGATCGGCGCGCCTGTCGCGGACGGAACTCTCACGGTCATCAGGCCGCTCGATGAGAATTCAACGCTATAGCCTTTCTCAAGCAGTTCCTCGGGCGAAAGCGGCGATTCAAGCTCGGCGTTTCTGTTGACTCTGAGCCTCTCTCGCTCATCATCGTCGACCGAGTTCTGTGTGAGAGCGTCGGTCCCTGCCGTGAGCTTCTGCTCCATCAGGCGTATCCTGCGGTTATATGTGCTGACATCAAAGCCGTAGATATCCTCCGCGGTCATGATCAGTTCCTGTACATTGCATACGAAAGCGGAAAGCTGCATCTCGTAAAGATCCGCGAGCAGCACGTAATCCCTGTTCTTCTTCGCGGCGATCACGGCTTCGAGCATCTCGCCCACAAAATCCGAGGGAATGCTCTTAAAAAAGTTCCTGTCCGCCAGAACAGCGTCACAGACCTTATTGATGCCTTCAGCGCTGTCGGCTACCATTCCGAGCGCCTCGTCATAACGCCCGCGCCTGAACAGAAGTATGGCCTTCTCGGTAAATCCGAGCAGCCTTATATTGTTCTCAAATAATTCGCGTATATTCAAAATACACACCTCCGTATTTTGCCTATTGCCCCAATCATAAAATATCGTAACACAGTTATTTCCATCTCGCAAGCATCTCAAAAGCATCGGACAAGCTTTGACAAACAATGCCCAAAAAAGAGCAAAAAGAAAGAGACATGAGTGTATGCGAAACATGTCTCTTCCTTCTTTACGCAATTTTTTTGATGCTGAAAAAACTGCGTGAAATACATTTTAAAGCCGGATACCTTTTCCGTCAAGCAAAAGTTCAGTTCTTCTTAAGAAACTGTATGTACTCCGGACTGGGTACGGGACGCGAGAAAAGATAACCCTGGAAGTAGTCGCAGCCCATCTCGCGTACCATCGCGAGCGTCTCCTCATTTTCGATGCCCTCTGCCACGCACTTATACTTGAGGCACTTGAGCATCTTCAGGAGACTTCCGAGGATGATCCTTGAATTCTCATCCGCGAGCGCGTTGTCGACCAGCGACTTGTCAAACTTGATCAGGCTGACAGGAAGGCTCGCGAGGTTGTCGATGTTCGAGAAGCCTGTTCCGAAATCGTCGAGTGAGAAGGTCACGCCCCTGTTCAGCAGGGTCCTGATATTGCGCTGCATTACGTGCTTATCCCTGCTCTGCGCGGTCTCTGTGATCTCGAGATTGATATGCTCGGGTCCGATGCCGTATCTGCGCATGATGTTCTGCAGGCGCAGCGTCAGATCCTGCTGCACGCACTGTATGGGTGAAAGATTTACTTCTATATACTCTACGCCGAGCTTCTCGAGCTTGCTCTCCGTATAGAACTTACATACACTCTCAAAAACTATCTCGCCGATCTGTACGATCAGTCCGTTCCTCTCGGCCAGCGGAATGAATACCGAAGGCGGGATGAATCCGCCGTTTTCGTTCAGATTGTCCCTGAGGCGGATAAGCGCCTCGGCCGATACGAACTTGCCCGAACGGTCCTCGTAAATGGGCTGGTACCAGATCTCAAAGCCGTCGGTCTTGATCGCGTGTCTTACGCACTGGAGGATCCGCTGCTCGTTGTCCCTCATCTCCAGGGACTCCTTCGTCATCTCATTGACACGCTGTCCGTCGCCCTCAAGGTGCTGCTGGATCACCGTCTCCACAATATGTCTTACGTCTGAGGACGAACTGAAATGCGCGGGATTAAGTTCGGTAACCTTTAAGGATGCCGCAACCTTCGTATCATCGACGCTCAGGTAGCCTCCGAAGGATGAGATAGCTTCCGAAGCCGCGTCGGTCCACTCTCTCGAAACGACAGCCGCGTAAATATCGTTGCTCAGGCAGAATGTGCTGTATCTGCCGTAGATCTTCCTGAAGAAGCTCCCGAGCTCCTCGCCGAGCTGCCTGATATGCACTTCGTCGAGCATATGGCTGACATACTCATAACCCTCTATCCTGAAGATGATGATCCTGTCTTTCCTGCTCTTTATGCTCTTTCCTACCGCCATGTAAAATGCCTTATCGTTATAGCACTTGGAATTATTGAAGAAATAATTCGAAGGGTCCTCGAGCGCCGCGTAAGCAACTACCGTGACGATGGCGGCCGCTATGGTGAGAACGTGCTCATCCGGAAAATGATACTGCACAAAAGCCGCGGCGAATATCAGCACGATACCCGTGAAAGCCGCGCCCACCTGAAGCCTGCTCAGATATTTCCTGAACGACAGTGTCACGGCGACATCGGCAATGAGCAGGAGACCGTTGATGATGAACATCCAGAAGAAGAAGGGACCCATGATAACCTCACCCGGAACAGAGAGGTCTTCAATGAAATGAGTAAAGGGGGTGGTAATGATAAATGCCGAAGTGATAACCCAAAGAGAGATTCCGAACAGTTTGTTGAACAGTCCGCAATACTCTCCTTTGGATATGAAAAGAATATAGTAATAAAATCCGCAGTTCAGCGAAATATAGCACAGAAGACACGGGATCTGGACCAGATACTTCAGCCACAGAGCGCTGTCCGGATGCAGCCGGATGACACTCCACGCGAACAGATCCGAAATTCCGAGGATCATCGTGACGCACAGCATATACAGATAGATCGAACCCGAATTGGTCGGGTAAGGTCTCTGCAATGAATACACTCCAAGCAGGATCGCCGATAGCAGG
>JAFZKM010000156.1 GCA_017553665.1 Lachnospiraceae bacterium | reverse complement strand
GACCATCTCATCCATGCTCACCATAACGAACTGTTCCCGTTTCTTATCGAGGTTCTGACTCATCATAGGTTTTTACCGCCTTTCTGATACTTCTATTATACCAGAAAACCAGTAAAAATGCTGGTGTAGGCAAAAAAAGAAGGCAAAATCCAAGGAAAAACCTTGGACTTTGTCTTCAGTCTGAAATCGCTATTATTAGCGATTGCATAACCTCTATCAAAGGAGATTTTTCATGAAGAATCGTCTTTTTCTGCTTACTTTAGTTCTGCTGCTCGCATTTTCTCTCTGCGCATGCGGCTCGGATGAAGACTTCGAAGATGATGATAATGACGAGACGCCGACCACTCAGGTTTCCTCCAACTGGGACCGCGAAAAGAACGACACGGATCCCGTCATAACAACAGCCCCCACAACAGATACGGATCCTGTTGCCGATCCCACAGACGCCCCCATTGACGATCCCGGCGATCCTGATATCGATACCGAAAATGGTTATGGTTCGTATTATATGGACGATGACGAAACTCCTTTTCTCGTCGATGAAGAGGAAAATATCCTCTGCAAGGTAAACTTACCGGCCGGTTTTAATATCAACTTCGAAAAAACAAGACCTTTTGACCTCTGGCTGATCAATGAAGATCATGATGAGATCGAGATCACCTATACAGATGATTTTTACGGGGAATACGGATACATTGAGGAGCGCGGCCAGAAATACGTCGAAGACCATTTTACCGTATATATGGTCGACGAAGGAGTATGTCCCGATTATCTTTACTTTTTAGGCACCGACGGTGCCCAGCCTGTATACTATGTATTTAATGAAGGCGACGAATTCAGTTATTATTACATTTTCGCAGGTCTTGATAATGGACAATGGCTTAAGATCGAAACAGATTTTGAATTGAATCCCGATAAAAGTGTCGATCTTTATAAAGAGATCATGTTCGGTGCCGGAGACAGCTCGTCATTTAACGTCAATTATGTTGAAGCGGACGACAATAACAATAATACAGACGATAATTCAGGCAAGAATAACGATGGCGGCGAAGACCCTACTCTCGATGCTTCAACCGGTAAGAGAGTCCTTAAAGACGCGAGCGGCAATGAAATTCTCTCATTTGACCTTCCCGGATCCAATTACCACTATGAGGCAGGATACTCATACGAAAGCCAGCCCTGTTATTATTCCGATGACGGATCTGCTCTGTGCCTCTATTATGATGACGGCAGCGATTCCTACTTAACCAATCTCGTCAAGACCGGTACCGAGATCACTGTAGGCACCCATAACGGATACCAACTTGATCGCGATCCCGAAGGCGAAGAACGTGATACTCTGATCGTGCTCGGTATGGACGGAAGCAATTATGTCTGCCTTTTCACGGAATACAGAGACGATACTCCCGCGATCCATCGTGAGATAGCGATCATGATCCCCGGCGGAAAATGGGTTATTATCTATTCCTCCGATATTCAGACTTATGACGAAGAAGAGGCGATCAGTGAGGCCGTCAATTTCTATAACAAGATGTTCCCGTAAATAATATCACAAAAATCGCAAATTCTTCTTTACTTTAACGCGTCAACGTAATATAATAAAGTGGCTGTGCGGACAGTTTATGTTCCGCGCCGCCGCTTTATTTGTATTTTTAGGAGGAGTAACAAAATGCCCATAGTCGATATTCTCGAGCAGAACTGCTCACTTTACGGCAATGAAACAGCTCTGGTAGAGATCAACCCCCAGGTAACGGAGACCAGACGCGTGACCTGGAAGGAATATAACCTTATCGAGGCTAATCCCACAACTCACTACCGCAGGGAGATCACCTGGAACGTGTTTAACGAGAAGGCGAACCGTTTCGCGAATCTTCTGGTAAGCCGCGGCATCAAGAAGGGTGACAAGGTAGCCATACTTCTTATGAACTGCCTTGAATGGCTGCCGATATATTTCGGTATCTTAAAGACCGGCGCTCTTGCGGTTCCGCTCAATTTCAGATACGCTTCCGATGAGATCAAGTACTGTCTCGATCTCGCCGAGGCGGATGTTCTCGTTTTCGGCCCCGAATTCATCGGCCGCGTCGAGGAGATCTGCGACGAGATCAGTAAGAACAGACTGCTCTTCTTCGTAGGAAGCAACTGCCCTACCTTCGCCGAGGATTATGTTTCGCTTACCGCTAACTGCCCCAGCTCTTTCAACCGCATAGGCCTGACCGACGACGATTACGCTGCGATCTATTTTTCATCGGGCACCACAGGCTTCCCGAAAGCCATACTTCATAAGCACAGAGCGCTTATGCACAGCTGCCGCGTTGAACAGAATCATCATGGGCAGACTCATAACGATATCTTCCTCTGCATCCCTCCGCTCTATCATACAGGCGCGAAGATGCACTGGTTCGGAAGCTTCCTCGTAGGCGCGAAGTCGGTTCTCCTTAAAGGTACCGATCCCAAGACCATCCTTAAGGCTGTTTCGCAGGAACACTGCACCATCGTATGGCTGCTCGTTCCGTGGGCTCAGGATATCCTTGACGCGATCGAGAGAGGCGACGTAAGGCTTGAGGATTATGAGCTCGATCAGTGGAGACTCATGCATATCGGCGCTCAGCCCGTACCCCAGTCTCTTATCGCTCGCTGGAAGAAGGTATTCCCGAAGCACGATTACGATACAAACTACGGACTTTCCGAGTCCATCGGCCCCGGCGCCGTCCATCTCGGCATTGAGAATATCCATAAAGTCGGCGCTATCGGCAAAGCAGGCTTTGGCTGGCAGACTAGGATCGTCGATGAAAAGCATAACGATGTAAAACAGGGAGAAGTCGGCGAGCTCGCCATCAAGGGCCCCGGCGTCATGGACTGCTACTACAACGATCCCAAGGCCACTGCTGAAGTACTCTGCGACGGCTGGCTCTTTACCGGCGATATGGCGATGGAGGATGAAGACGGCTTTATCTTCCTTGTAGACCGCAAGAAGGACGTTGTAATCAGCGGCGGTGAGAATATCTACCCCGTACAGATCGAAGACTTCATACGTACAAATGACGCTGTGAAGGATGTAGCAGTTATCGGTATCCCGGACGCACGTCTCGGTGAGACCACACTGGCAGCCATCGAAGTTAAAGAG
>JAFZKM010000155.1 GCA_017553665.1 Lachnospiraceae bacterium | reverse complement strand
CAGGGAAAGAGCCTCATCGCCCAAGATGGCGGAGGTCAAATATAACTACCAGAACATCAGGATAGCATTTAATCAGGATTTAACATTTAAGGTTATAAATTACGGCCTGTTTACCGCGACTTCCGACTACGGTTGTAGTATACTTTTGCTGGATGACGGCTATCCGACCCTTACTTCGGACATGTCTGTTGACGTGGCTCCGGAGTCGGAAGGAACCTTTACTCTTCCGGAAAGCATTCTGTCTTATATCGAAGCCGGGAAGAACAGCGGAAAGACCGGTAAGGAACTTTGCGTTTTAGTTAAATTTAAATTAAATAAAAGCACACTGTTCGCGCCCGCCGGAACAGAAGTCGCATACGGGCAGTATGCCTTTATTCCCGCGGCTTCCGGTGAGGCAGAAGAAGCCGGAGCGGAGCGTACACCCATCCGTCCTTACGTGGTAAGCGAACGCTTTAACTGCGGCGTGAGAGGAGAGGACTTTGAGATCCAGTTCAGCTGGCAGGGTCTGACCTCTTATAAGAAGTACGGCAGAGAACTGATCGAAGGAATACCCGCGCCCGCATTCTGGAGAGCACCCAACGATAACGACCGCGGCAACAGGATGGCGAACAGATACGCACAGTGGAAGCTTGCCGATATGTACGCGACTGTGACGGATCTGAAGTACACACAGGAGAACGGACTCTTAAAGGCTGCGTACGAATACACGATGCCCACCGTGCCTGAGACAAAGTGCTCGCTCACATATACGGTCCGTCCGGACGGAACGATCGATACGGAGCTTTCCATGAAGCCCGTGAAAGACATGATAGAGATGCCGGTATTCGGAATGAATTTCCGTTTCAATGCCGACTTCGATAATCTCAGATGGTATGGTTACGGCCCCGGTGAGTCCTATTCGGACCGCTCGCACGGAAATCCTCTCGGCATCTACACCGCGAAGGTTTCTGAGCAGCTGTCTAAGTACCTGGTACCGCAGGAGTGCGCGAACAAGATCGGCGTACGCCGCGCTTCTTTGACCGATATGAAAGGCCACGGCATCAAGTTCACCGCCGCTCCCGACGCGAAGGGCTCGCGCCGCTATGTCGATAAGGCTCTTAATGAGGAATTAAAGGATACATTTGAGCTCCGAGCGCTTAACTACATGGCGTCCGAACTCGAAGCCGCGACACATCCGACCGAGCTTCCGGCCGCGCATTTCACCAACGTGCGCATAGCTCTCGCTCAGCTCGGTATCGCGGGTGATGACAGCTGGGGCGCAAGAACGCATGATGAGTACAGGATCGACGCTTCGGGAAAGCTCGTGCTGAGATTCAGCTTCAAGGCGATCTAACGCTCGGCCCCGGTCAGCATTTCATAGGTTACGCCGTATTTCCTCGCGATATCGTTGGCATATGACATGCCTTCGGGAGGCGCGATCTCAACTTTATAAGAACGCTCACCGTTTGCTCCGGTGCGCATGACAAGTGATGCCGCTTTGCTCTTTTGTGAAGCGGCATTTATTTCGTCAACTTCGGCCGCGAGCTTATGCATGTGCGTATTGTAGATCGTGCGGACACCTTTCCCGAGAATGGCCTTTTCACAGTCCTTCGCGATATAGTAGCCCTCCTCAAAAGATGTGGTCGAGAAGGTCTCGTTGAGCAGGATAAGGCTCCGGGCTGTAGCTTTCGCGTAGATATCCCTGAAACGCTTGCATTCTTCGCCGAGACGGCCGAGGTCCATAGTTTTGTCCTCGTCCGCGGGGAAATGTGTAAATATCGCGTCGACGGGTGAGAATTCAAAGGAGGTTCCGGGCACGTAGATACCGCCCTGCGCGAGCAGGAAGAGCTGTCCCACAGCCTGGGTGATAGTGGTCTTTCCGCCTCTGTTCGCGCCGGTCAGCACGTACAGACAGTGGTCTTCGGAGAAATCCAGATCATTGGTCACGATATCGCCGCTCGCTGCATTTTTATTATCAAGGAGCTTGAGATTATAGATTCCGCGCATATCGGCATCGATCCCCTTATCTCCAGGCTTGCTCTTGCAGAAAGCGAAGCCTCTGGCGGTCTGCTTCTCAATATAATCGACCCATCTGATGTAGTAGATGAATTCGGGCATCAGGTCGGTGATATCCGTGATGGTGAGCGTCGTGTATTTGTTCAGAACATCACGCAGATGCTTTACGGTCTGACGAAGGAGCCTGTCGGTGATCTCGTCCATGTAATTGGTTATGCTCCGTGCCTGATTGTCAGCCTCGGAAATGGACTTCATGGCCATCAGAGCCATAGGGCTGAGAGGCGGGATCACGGGGAGTTTGCCCGCTGCAAGAGGATTCTTCGCGGTGAATTCGTCAAAGCGATAATCGCCGTCCCAATCCGTACCGTCATGGAGCTGATCCTTGCCGACAACTTTGTCCATGAAGCGGCCGACCAGGCCCGATTTCGTGAAAGGCTTGCTGTTTATGGAAATGATGCCTATCCCGCAGGCTTCGAAGCGCTCGTTAAGATTGATGCCGACGGTCACGCTCTTTAAATTCCCCGTGTCGGCACGCAGATTCTTAATATCCTCCTTCAGTTCTCCGAAACCGTTGTCGGTGTAGAGCTTCTCTACATAATCGCGCAGGGAGAGAAGACCTTTGGAGGAAATGTCCGCATTCTTGAGACAGCTGTAGACTGATTCGATGCAGCTG
>JAFZKM010000154.1 GCA_017553665.1 Lachnospiraceae bacterium | reverse complement strand
CCATAACGGCAGGACAAGGGCAGAGCTGCTTGCGTCTTTCATAATCCCAACGTAAGCTGTCGCATCACCTGAACCGTATGAACAATTCTCTCTTATAGTAAAGCTTCCTGCACAACCATTTGAGATATTTATCGGATCACCCTTTAATGAATATGGCTCAAAGAAACTGAGCGCAATTCTCCAGTTAGGATACAAATTTACCATATTATCACCGTTGACATTCGTAAGTATCGAATCATCAACGGAGTACAGAGGCGTACTTGAACCGTCAAGATGCCATCCGTCAATATAATAGAATCTGTCAGCTACTTGAAGCGCATCCGCAGCAGTAGAATAATCATACTGCAGTGTCATCGGCCCTGTATATTCAATGATTACATTCGTTTTGTCAATATATGCATTGTCTGTAGGCTTCGTGTAGTTCAGCACTATCTGATACGACACGATCGATACCGTTACATCTAAAGCAGCCCCGTTTTGGTAATCCACCGTATTGATCTCGGTAATGCTGTTGCCGTTGCACATCCACGATACACGCTTCGCCTGGCCGGCATCTGCGGTTGCGCTTGACGCAATAGTTCCGGGCAGCGATATCGGATGATCGCCCGTCAGCGTGAATGATACTGTATTCTCTGTAGTCTTCCAATGCTGGCCTGAAACGCCGGTCTTGCCGAGGAAGAGATTGTTTATGCTCTGGCCTAAGCTGCTGTCTGAATAATGCACATTGAAAGTAACCGCTGCCTCGGGAGTAGGGCTCGCCGAAGGAGTCGGGGTTGCAGTCGCTGTGGGTTCGGGTGTTATCTCGGGCGTCAGCTCGGGTGTGGGAGTCGGCGTAGGTGTAGGTGTAGGCGTCGGTGAAGGACTCGGTGTGGGAGTCGGACTCGGCGTAGGTGTAGGCGTCGGGCTCGGCATGGGTGTCGGAGTGGGCGCCGTGGTAGGTGTAGGCGAAGGAGGTACAGGCGTTGCCGTAGGTGCCTCTGTGGGCACAGGTGTAGCCGTAGGTGCCTCTGTAGGTACAGGAGTCGCTGTAGGCGCCGGTGTGGGCGTAGCAGTGGGTTCATCCGTAGGTGTAGGCTCCGGTGTAGCCGTAGGCTCTTCCGTAGGTACGAGAGTCGCTGTAGGCGTCGGTGTGGGCGTAGGTGAAGGTGAAGGCGAAGGTGACGGCGTAGGAGAAGGCTCGTTGCTGCCTGCAGTCTTCTTGAATCTGTCACTCAGATCACCGAGCTTATCGCCCAGTTCCTGCATGAAATCATAAAAATGTGAATAGTCTACATCTGTAGAAGCATCAAAACCCAGCTCTTTCAGCGTATCCACAGCCTCATCGAGCGATACAAGTTTTGACTGGTCTATCTCTTCATTGACCTCCATGATCATCGCGGGGCCGGAAAGTGAGAGTCCCTCTCCTGCCGGAGCCACTGCGTAAACAGGGCCCTCAGAAGTCATGATAGCTATAACGGCATCGCCCTCAAGGCAGAGAGCTTCCGAGGTATAAACGATCTCGCCGTTCTTATCCTTGGCTTCATTGCAGCTTAAGCCTACAATGGTTCCGCGGATAGCCATGGTCGTGTTCGGAGCCTGAATGGTGAAAGAAGAATCGTCGTTCAGCTTATTCTGTACTTCGCAGAGAATGTCGCCGCCCGATATCAGGTGGATGACGCTCTTGCTCTTCTGCGCCGTACCGGACGCCTCGATCGAGAATTCCGTTCCTGCCTGCGCGTAAACGAATTTGTCATCGTCAAGGCACAGTCTGACAAAGGCATCACTCGCGTCAGCCACAGAGATGTCGTCTCCCGATTTCAGCTTCATGTCTTTGGTGACGTTCATTTCCTTATTGCCGCGGTTGAGCTGCGCCTCGCCAAAAACATCGAATACGGTGATCTGTCTGGCTGCGAGCTCATTTGAGCGTCCGCGCAGCACGATCACTACAACCAGCGCGATAAGTATCACTCCGGCCAGGATTCCGCCGCCGATATAAGCTGTCTTCTTACTCATAAATGCCTCCAAACTGCCTGCTTATCACTCTTTTTTGTCATCCTCCTCCGGAGGTACGAAGCAGTCTCTCGCGATCTCTACGAGACCGATGTCGAGCTTGCCTTCCTTCGCCATCGCGCGGAGGATCTCGAACGTCTCGGCGAGCGAGCTCTGCTTACGGTAAGGTCTGTCGGATGATGACAATGAATCGAATACATCCATGATCGTAAGGATCCTGACTTCAAGCGGGATCTCGTCTCCGCTGAGCTTGTTCGGATAACCCGATCCGTTGATAAATTCGTGATGAGCACCGGCAATGAAGCGGACTTTGTCGTACTTCGAACCGAACTGGATCTTCGAAAGGATCTTGTCGGTAAATACAACGTGCTCTTCGATCTTCGCGCGCTCGGCCGCTGTAAGCGTACCCTTGCGGATCTTCAGCTCCTCGCGCTCCTCTTCGGTGATGAATTCGACCTTCTCATCGCCCGGTCCCGTATATACGAGACTCTCGAGCGAATCGATCTTCGCGAATGCTTCGTCATCGAGGAAAGGTACTACGTTAGATTTTTCGACAAAATCAATGCTATTGTTTAGCTCTTCGAGAGATTTTTCGTAATCCGCGTCATTCATTTCGCCGGAAAGATGCTTATTCTCAATGATGAGCTTAATATATTTCCAGCGCATGCGCATTACGGGAAGCATCGATGACAGACGGTCGGATTTATTCATTACCTCCAGAGGGATAACGACCTTGCCGACATCGTGGAGCATGGCGGCGAGCATGAGCTGCTCTCTCATCTCCTCATCGAAGCAATAGGGGCTCTTTCCGAGCTTATTAAGCTTATTAAGGTAGTCAACGAATGTGGTGCAGTATTTCGCCACATTGTAGGTGTGCTTCGCGTTGTAAGGCGTTCTGGCATCGATTACGGTCGCGAATGACGAAACGAAGGAATACATCTGGTCCTTCAGTTCCTTCAGCATGATCATGTTCGAAAGGGAAATTGCCGCCTGCGAAGCGAGCGAATATGTAACGTATTCCTGGTCGGTGCCGAAGCCGCAGATATTGTTGTCGTCATCGTGCGCGTTCATCAGCTGGAGTACGCCGATCAGCTCATCGTCATGGTTAACGAGCGGGATAACGAGCATCGAGCGCGTCTCGTAGCCGGTAACCCTGTCATACTCGCGCGGACCCTTCCAGTCGAAATTATCGTCGGCGTAAACGTCCTCGATATTGACGGATTTCTTATTGATCGCGCAGTAAGCGCAGACATACTTCTCATCGAGCGCCACGGGCTGCATGGTGATCGGCTCGCCGTTCCTGCCCTCATAAACGTTCATTCGGTCATTGCGCAGGATCTTGAAATAGAGTTTGTCATCCTGAAGGATGTAGAGCGTGCCGGCCTCGCAGCGTGTCAGCGACATAGCCTCGCTGACGATCAGGTCGAACAGCTTAAAATGATCTCTCTCGGCCGTAAGCGCGATACCGATGTCGAGAACGCGCTTCAGGTCGTTCGTGATCGCGAGCCTGGTCCTGCGTCTTCTGTCGAAGAAATACAGGTGGTTCTTGGTCAGATAATCGTAAGACTTGCGGACATTGTCAATGCCGTTTACCTCGATCAGGAACGAGCAGCGGTTGCGCTTGAAAATGCCGCTGTTGATGAGCAGCCAGGGCAGTCTTCCGTCGCCGATCGGCAGATGGGAATCCTCGTCCTTGAAGTTATCGTTCGCGTGAACGTGGCGGATGAACGGACCGAGCTCCTCGATCCACGCCTCAAGCGGGAAATCCCAAAGGAATGCGTGCGCGATATCGAAGCAGACGCCGAAACGCTCTTCCGCTCTCATCTCTACTGCGAGCTTCTTTAAAAGCTCGGGCGAATCATCGAACATGTTCTCTATGAAAATGCACTGGTTCGGGAACTCATCGAGCAGCTCGCGGTAGAATTCCGCGTTGTCGATGACCCATTTCTCGCGGTAGGAATATGACTTGAATCCGGTAATGTAATTCGTGTGGAAAATGACCGCGCGGCATCCGAGTTCCTCGGCTATCTTCATGCTCTGGCGGCATCTCATCCTCGAATTGTTGCGCACGAAATCGTCCGTGCTGTTCACTACGATATCGAGGAAAGCGCCGTGCAGCGTATCCATGCTGCGGTCGCGGTCGAGCGACTTATAGGTGTCGATGATCTTTCTGCAGAGTTCCTCATTGTCAACGTTCGAAGGAATGAAGAACTCATTGTACTCGAACGCGGCGTCCAGCTCTTTCGCGAGATCGCACCACTTCTGCGCCTCTTTGTAGTTGGGGATGATATGAAGCTTCGGTGTTCCGTACTGTGCTGAAATGTAATCGTCTAAATCAAATCTGTCCATGGCTTACCCTGTTCCTTTTGTTTTTCTTTCCCGATTCGCTCCTGCTCTCGATATAGCCGGGCTTATCGATAACCTTCACAACATTATAAACAAAGATCTCGTTTGACTTACCTTTCAGAGGGATCGTACCGATCTCCTCCGTCTCGATCCATTCCTTGATCCTGTCGTAAACAGCCTGGGAAATGAGGATCTGTCCCGCCTTCGCGTTCGCCTCGAGACGGGCCGAGGTATTGACAGTATCGCCGATCGCTGTGAAATCCATACGGAATTCGGAACCGATGTTGCCTATTGTGGCAGGTCCGCAGTTAACGCCGATACCGTAATTTATCGTTCTGCCGTGCGTATCAAGCAGCTTCTGCGCCAGCTCCTGCGAGCCGAGCGCTATATCCCATGCGGTGTGTACCGCTCTGTAAACGTAATCGTCCAGGTCGTTCGGCGAGTTGAATACGGCCATCGCCGCGTCGCCGATGAACTTGTCGAGCGTTCCCTTGTTCTTGAAGATAGCGTCGGTAACGAGGCCGAAGTACTCGTTCAGAATGCTTACGACTTCCTCGGGATCCAGACCTTCGGACATCGTTGTGAAGCCTCGGATATCAATGAACAGTACCGCGATATCCTTCGTCTGGCCTCCGAGCTTCAATTCATATGTTCCGCTGCCCGCCATTTCGTCAACGACTTCGGGCGCAACGTACATCTTAAACGCGTTGTTGATCTTCGCCTTCTCGGCACGCGCGCTAAGGTAATGCAGCACGATCGCTGTAACGAGGACAATGAAGGCGGGAACAAGGAAGTAAACTATCGGCAGATATACGCCGTTTTTCCTTGCTATCCAGTTTGCCAGAAAATCAAGACCGATAGCTCCAATAGAAACAGAGACCGCGATGGGCAATACTGACAGATAAACGAAGAATACAAGCAGTACACTCAAAATGCTGTACACTATCGCGACCGTTGTCCTGTTCGCGGGTATCTGCAGTTTTCCCTGGGCGATAGCCTCACAGGTATTCGCATGGATATCTACTCCGTACATTTTATCCTTACCCGTGGGAGTGAAGAAATCGTCGGACATCGCGACGTCATAAGCACCGACAAATACTATCCAGCCCTCATGATCTTCTGCAAAGCTTTCATCATTTAGTGCTTTATAAAAAGGCACGTAATCAAAAGGCTTAGAATTCTTGTGCAGTTCTGTCGAGTAGGTAAAATATATCGTATTCTGCTTCCGGTCTGCTATATATTCATGCGGAACATAAGTGTCGCCATTATACTCCAGATAAGCTTTATATGCGGCCAATGCAAGCGAATCCACCGGATCTTCACTCATACGGTCTACAAAGATCGTTCTCGCATAACCGTCATCACTTATATCATTATTCGTACATGCCTGTTTTGTTACAGCAGCAAGATCAGCATAAGGCCCATCAATTTTCTTTATATAACTTTCATTGTAATAATGAATGTTATCTTCTTCGTAAACCTGTCTTATTCCGTAATTAAAATAAACACCCTGTATAGTATCGCCGTATTTAGCGCATGTATCGGCAAAATACTTATCCTTCTCGGCATCCTTTTCTCCGGTAAACAGAATATCGAAACATACAACTGCAGGAGAATAATCATCTTTGTGAAGATTATTCAGCAATTCAGCGTAAATATCTCTTTGCCATGAACTCT
>JAFZKM010000153.1 GCA_017553665.1 Lachnospiraceae bacterium | reverse complement strand
TGCTGAAGATAACGCTGATCCTGTGTGCTGTCTGCCTGCTCGCAGGCTGCAGTGACGGCAGGAGCGCCGCGTCCGCGCCTGCCGGTGCGGAGCACGCGGGACTGTATGTCGACGGTACACAGCTGAAAACAGCCGACGGTGAGCCTGTGGTGCTGCGCGGGATCAATCATTCGCATTGCTGGTACAGGTCCGAGGATGAGACCGCCTTTGCCGCGATCGCCGATACGGGCGCAAACTGCATCAGGATCGTCTGCGCCTGCGGAATACAGTGGGAGAGCGATACCGCGGAAAGTATCGCCGAGGCGATAGAAAGGGCGAGACAGCTCGGCATGATGGCCATGGTCGAGGTACATGACGGGACCGGAGACAATGATACGGAAACCCTGAAAAAGATCGCGGAATTCTGGTGCGGGATCGCGGATGTATTTGACGGTACCGAGGCTTACTGTATTCTGAACATTGCCAATGAATGGTGCGGGAAAAGAAGCGCAGATATCTGGCGTGACGGATATACGGCGGTCATTCCGATGCTGCGCGAGGCAGGGATCAAAAACGTTATCATGGTGGACTCTCCCGGATGGGGCCAGTTCGGAAGAGCGGCGGCGAAGGCCGGAGTCGATATCTTCGAGGCCGATCCCGACCGCAATACCATGTTCTCGGTCCATATGTACGGACTTTCGGGCGGTTCGAAGCGCGCGATACGCAGAAATCTCACCGCGTCGACCGACCGGAATCTCTGCGTCTGCGTCGGAGAGTTCGGATATAAGCATTCCGACGGGGACGTAAAGGAAGAATATCTGATGCAGTACTGCGAGGAGCAGGGGATCGGGTATCTGGCCTGGAGCTGGAAGGGAAACAGCGGCGGCGTGGAATACCTCGATCTTGCGGCAGAGTGGGACGGAAGCGTTCTTTCGGCTGACTGGGGAGAGACTGTCGTGAACGGCGAATACGGGATACGCGAGACGTCGAAGCGGGTGATAAAGTAAAGGAGAGTCATATGACGGTATACGAGAGGCTGGCCGCTTGCGGCGATGAAAAATACAGGGAGTTCCAGAGCAGGCTCGTTCCGAATATCGCGAAGGAAACGATAATCGGAGTGAAAACGCCCGATATGCGCAGGATCGCGAAGGAGATAAAGGGCACGAAAGAGGCGGAGCTGTTTTTGAAAGAGCTGCCTCACAAATATTACGAAGAGAACCTCGTCCATTTCTTTCTGATCGCGATGATAAAGGACTTCGATGAATGCGTGAAGGCTGTCGAGACCTTCCTGCCTTATGTGGACTGCTGGCCTGTATGCGACCAGTCGAGTCCGAAGATATTCGCGAAGAACCATGACAGACTCCTTCCTCTGATCAGAAAATGGATCGGATCGGAGCATGTCTATACCGCGAGATTCGGCCTCAGGATGCTGATGAACGAGTTTCTCGGAGATGACTTCAGGCCCGAATACCTGGAGTGGGCCGCGTCTGTCAAAGGCGAGGACTACTACATCAAAATGATGGTGGCCTGGTATTTCGCGACCGCGCTCGCAAAGCAGTATGACGCGAGCGTTGTGTTCATCGAGGAGCACAGGCTCGAGCCCTGGACGCACAAAAAGGCCATCCAGAAGGCAATCGAGAGCTTCCGCGTCTCCGATGAGCACAAGGAATACCTGAAGACATTCAGATAAACACTAACGGACGGAAGACAGCATGAAGATTGATATAAAACAGATAACCGAGGGCGAGGAGAGTATCAGCATCCGTTACAGAGATCCCAATCCCACGGTCGGAAGGATCATCGGGATCCTGCGCGGCGAGGGCAGCAGGATCTGGGGACGGACAGAGGAAGGCAGTGTCTGCATCGGAACGGACGATGTGCTCTATCTTGAGTCTGTGGACGATAAGGTGTTTGCTTACACCCCGGACAAGGTTGTCCGGATCGACGGTACATTGAACTCGTTCATGATCGAGAACGATGAGGATATCTTTTTCCGGTGCAGCAAGTCAATCGTGATCAATGTGAACCGCGTGACGTCGCTGAAGAGCCTGGCCTCGAACAGGATCGACGCTACGATGGATGGCGGCGAGCACATCATCATTTCCAGAAGATACGCATCGGAATTCAGAAGATTTTTGAAGGGGGACAGGTAATGAAGAATGATAAAAAACTATCCCTTTGGGAAAGATATCTTACAAAAGAGATAAGCATAGAGTTCAAGGCCTGCCTGTATTTCTTCGCGATCCTGTTCTTTTACTGTGTTTACAGGATGATCAAGGGCTCCTTTGAGGCGGAGATTCTGCACATGGCGGAGATGATCTTTACCTGCTATGTGATCGGGTACCTTCAGGTATATCTGTTCGGGAATTTTGACGAAGCGGACAAGATAGGGACGAGGGAGTGCATCGGTACGACGGTCTGCACCGTTTTGTACTGCGCGGTTTCGTATTTTTGCGGATGGTTCGGGAAGCAGATCACTGTTTCGCTGATACTGGCGGCCTATATTCTGATCACCTACTTCTGCGTATTCCTGATCTACCGGTCAAAGCGCAGGATCGATGATAAAAAACTCAACGAGGAGCTGCGCATTTTCCAGACCGAGCATAAAAAAGTGAATGATAAGGGCGAATAAGTGCATCTTACGGGGACAGCCATTGTCCCCGTTATTTTTTTGTGGTATTTGTAAGATGCGGAGAGAAAAAAGAAGGAGGTCATCGACATGAACTATGCCATAGAAATAGATCATCTTACGAAGAATTACGGAAGGAACCGCGGAGTCATCGATGTAAATCTGAAAGTAAAGGAAGGCGACATCTTCGGTTTTATCGGACCGAACGGCGCCGGCAAATCGACGACGATCCGTTCAATGCTGGGCTTTTTGAAGTTCAATGAGGGAAGCATAAAGATCCTGGGGATGGACAGCGTAAAAGATCACGAAGAGATCCTCCGGAATGTGGGGTATATGCCCTCGGAGGCCTGGTTCTACGATTCGATGAAGGTCTCGGATGTGATAAAGTACGCCGCGGATGTAAGGGGTCTCGACTGTTCGGAAGAAGCCGCGAAGATCTGCGAAAAGATGAAAGTCGCGACGGAAAAGAAGATCAAGGAACTTTCGCTCGGAAACCGCAAGAAGGTCAGCATTGTCTGTGCGATGCAGCATAAGCCCAAGCTGTTCATTTTCGATGAGCCGACCGGAGGTCTGGACCCCCTGATGCAGAAGCATTTTTTTGAACTGATCAACGAATATGTGGACAAGGGCGCGACGTGCCTGCTCTCGACGCACGTGCTCTCTGAGGTCAACAAGTATTGCAGGAGCGCTGCGATAATGAGAGAGGGAAGACTTACGATGCTTGACTCGCCGAAGATCGATGACGATACGTTCCTGAAATTCTATGAGGATGAGGAGGGCTGAGATATGAAGACGATCTTGCTTAAAGAATTAAAACTCAACTTCAAGAACCTGCTGATCTGGAGCCTTGTCGTGGGCGGAGTCGGACTGGCCTGCATCCTTATGTACCAGAGCATGCAGGAAGAGATCTCAAAAGTAGGTGACGCCTTTTCGGATATGGGTGCTTTCTCCGACGCATTCGGAATGAGCACGCTGAGCATGGCGACGCTGGCAGGGTATTTCGCGGTCGAAGTCGGGACCGTGCACGGGCTTGGCGGCGGAATGTTCGCGGCGATCATCGCGATCGGGATCATTTCAAAGGAAGAGGAAATGCACAGCGGAGAATTCCTGCTCGCGTTGCCCGTATCGAGGAAAAAAGTCATTGCCGCCAAGGGCATCTGCGTGCTCTGCATGCTTGCTGCGTTTACGCTGATCTGCGGCTGCCTGTACGCGCTGGGTTTTGTATCGATGGGTGAGTCGCTGCCGGCCGGAGATTTCATGCGCTTTATGCTCGGACAGCTTCTGATGAACATAGAAGTCGCTGCGGTATGCTTCGCGATCTCGTCGATCTCCGGAAAGAACAGGATGGGCATGGGACTCGGTATCGCGCTGCTGTTTTATTTTTACGACCTGATCGGAAGGGTCGTGCCGGACCTGAAGGATTATCTTTTCATCGGACCTTATTCATACGTGAACGGAGCGGAGATCTTTTCCGGAAAGAGCACGCCCGCCGCATCTTTCGTTGCGGCTGCGGCAGCGATCCTGTGCGGCGCGGTATTCGCGTTCCGGTACTACGATAAAAGAGATCTGGCGAGCTGAATATAAAACGATCACCGGGAGGGGCTTACAGAGCCCCTCCTTTTGCGTTATGTCCAATCTTTCAAAAAAGTGATGCAGGTGTTATAATGGGAAACGCGGAGTGCGTTCCGGCACTCTGACATTATCGTGAAAGGAGCAGCGAAGATGGGCAGGAGACTTGACAGAAGACTGACGTTTGTAAAGCGTCTTTTTTCTGCGGACTTTTATTCTCACCGGGCTTATATAAGATATTACGACAGGCTCAAAATGCGCCCTGATACGGTGCTCCTCGAATCCCAGCACGGAACGGTCCTCGGAGGAAATATCGCGGCGATACTGAAGACGCTATGCGAGGAAGAGGAATTCGCTGGACTTACGATATATGTCAGCGTCAGAAAGGACAACGAAGAGAAGCTGAAGGCGCAGTGGGCCGGATTTAAGAACGCGGAAGGCAGGGTACATACCGTAAGATTTGATTCAAGGCAGTATTTCCGTGTGCTCGCGAGCGCGGGCAGGGTGATCAACGACAATACATTCATGCCGATGTACATGAAAAAGCCCGGACAGCTGTATCTGAACACCTGGCACGGAACGCCCTTAAAGACTCTCGGCAAGGGCATAAAAGGCGAGCGCTTCGCGATCGGCAACGCGCAGAGGAATTTTCTCACGGCCGATCTGATGCTTTTCCCGAACGAACATACGCGCGAGGTTCTGCTCCGCGATTACATGATAGAGAATTTCGGTACCGGCAGGATGGCGATGACCGGTTATCCGCGCAATGAGGTCTTTTTCTCAGATGAGATCAGGAAAGAGATGCGCGAGCGGTTCTCGATGGTAGGAAAGCGCGTGTACGCTTATCTTCCGACATGGAGAGGCATCGTGGGCAAGGTGGACAAGGAAGCCCAGAAACGTGAACTTGCGGGGACCTTTAAGGAGCTTGACAGCAAGCTTCCCGACGATGTACTCGTTTATATAAAACTTCATCCGATGCTCAGAGGCAGCATGCCGACCGAAGGCTTTAAGCATATAAAGACCTTCCCCGAGGATGTGTTCTCCTATGATTTCCTGCAGGCGACCGACGGACTCATCACGGATTATTCGAGCATAATGTTTGATTACGCGGTCACCCACAGGCCGATCGTGCTCTATACTTATGACGAGGAAGAGTATGTGAGGGACAGAGGGCTGACATTCTCACTTGACGAGCTGCCCTTCCCGAGAGTAAAGGACATCGCTTCTCTGGCCGCGGAACTGGTCGATCCCGCGAAATATGACGACAGCGCGTTTATCGCGCGCTTCTGTCCTTATGACAGAGTAGGCGTGACAAAAGAGCTGATGCATGATTTTATCGGCGGAAAGCTTGAGAAATATCCGCAGATGCCGTCAAACGGAAAGAAAAATGTCGCGGTATACGGAGGCGACTTCATCAGGAACGGCATAGCGACCGCGCTCGGAAGCCTGATGCAGAGCGTCGATCCCGAAAAGTTCAATTATCTCGTGCTCTACAAGCTGAGCCCTAAGACAAACAACACGCCGGGATATCACGAGCCCGCGCTTGACGATATACCCGAGGGCATCGCGACTCTCGGGATCACGAATCCGCACTGCGGTACCTGGTGGGAGCTGATCTGCTCAAAGGGCTGGAAGCGCCTGCAGAGGATATTCCCGGGCCTTCCGTTTAAGGCTTCGAAGCGCGCCTACGAGAGAATAGCGAGGCGCGAGACGAATAAGACCTTCGGCATGGCGCGCATTGACGCCGCGGTGCAGTTTAACGGCTATTTCCCCGACATTATCTCGATGTTCAAGGTCATGGACTGCGGACGCGCGATATTCGTGCACAATGACATGAACGGCGAAAACAGGAAGAGTT
>JAFZKM010000152.1 GCA_017553665.1 Lachnospiraceae bacterium | reverse complement strand
GCTCCCGCGCGATGGGAGGACGAGCTGATCAAGATGCGCATGGGCGGGATCAATATCGTCTCGACCTATGTGCTCTGGAACCATCACGAGGAAGAGGAAGGCTGCTTTGACTTCGCGGGGCGCAGGGATCTAAGGAGCTTTACGGAGCTGTGCGCAAAGCACGGCCTTTTTGTGATCTTAAGGATCGGGCCCTTTGCCCACGGAGAGGTGCGCAACGGCGGCCTGCCCGACTGGCTGTTCGGAAAGCCCTTCGAGGTCAGGAGCCTCGACGAGGGCTTCTTAAAGTACGTTGAACGCTTTTACAATGAGATCGGGAAGCAGGTCAGCGGTCTGTTTTACAAGGACGGCGGTCCCGTGATCGCGGTCCAGCTCGACAATGAATACATGCATTCCTCCGCGAAATGGGAAGTGACCGTCGGCAGCTCGAATGAGTGGATCAATGCCGGACGCGACGGAGAGCCGTATATACTGAAGCTTCGTGAACTGGCCCTGAATGCCGGGATAGAGCCCGTGTTCTTTACGGGCACCGCATGGGGCGGAGCGGCCTATTCGCCGCGCGTACTGCCTCTCTGGGGCGGTTACGCGTACAGACCCTGGATATTCTACTTTAAGACCGGCGAGCACCCCGCGACCGAGGTTTTTGTATACGAGGACTATCACCGCGACGGAGCTGTGTGCGTGGATGACTTTAAGCCCGCTTACAGACCTTCCGAACGCCCCTACGCGTGCTGTGAGATGGGCGCAGGCATGATGAGCTGCTATGCCTTCAGAGCCGTATTCCCGGGCAAAAGCGTCGATGCGCTGGCCAATATCAAACTTGCGTCGGGCTGTAATTTCATCGGCTATTACATGTACCATGGCGGGACGAATCCGATCGGCAGGCACGGAACATACATGAACGAGTCGCAGGTCACAAAGCTTTCCTACGATTTCCAGGCCGCGCTCGGCGAATACGGGCAGGTAAGGGATTCCTACAGACGATTAAAGGGCATTCATTATTTCACGCGTTTCTTCGGAGACCGGCTTGCTCCCATGGAGACCGTGCTGCCGGAAGGCGCGTCTGCCATAGACCCGAACGATGCGTATACGCTGCGTTTTGCGGTGCGTACCGACGGAAAGAGCGGATTCCTCTTTGTGAATAATTATCAGGACCACAGCCGGATGAAGGCGAAAGAGCATGAAAAGGTGAACATTGCTCTTTCGGGAGAGACCATAAATTTCGACGTCTCGATCGCCGCGGAGGAAAACGCGATCCTGCCGTTTAACCTTGATCTGGACGGAATACTTTTGAAACAGGCGAACGCGCAGCCTGTTCTGCGCACTGTCGTCAATGGAAGGCCGACTTATGTGTTCATGGTGCCCGAGGGCATGGACGGGAGCCTTAAGTTTGAGGACGGAGCGGACGTGAGCAAATTCGGGGAAAGCACTGCGCAGGTCTGCACCGTGAGCTGCAGAGGGCATGAGATAGAAATTATGACGGTTTCACGTTCCATGGCGGACAACATGTATCTTCTGAAAAACGGCGGACTTGTTTTTACGGATGCTGCTCTGCTCGAGGATGAGAAGGGCGGTCTAAGGCTTGAGACGACTAAGGCCTCGAACATTATCCGGACATATCCCGCAGATCTGTTCGCCGGATCGCACACAGCCGTAAGGCAGAGTGATGACGGGATCTTCGGAGTGTATCGCCTTGAGACGAAAGCGATCGCGGCGGAAGCGGCTACCGAGAAGTGTTCGAAAGCGCCCGGTACTGCAGGAGTGATTCGCTATTCGGTCGGGGTTCCCTGTGAGTGCGCGAATGTGCTTGGCAGTGCATCAAACCCGGAGACAGCCGTATCGGAGCAGACTTCCGTTGTCAAGGATATTCTCCTTCGCATCCGATATTCAGGCGACGTCGCGGAGCTGTTCGCGGGTGATGAGATGATAAGCGACAACTTTTGGAACGGCGATATCTGGGAGATCGGACTCAAGGAGCATTCGGAGAAGCTGAAAAAACCCCTGACGCTCCGTATCTCTCCGATGAGGAAAGACGCGCTGATTACAACAGAGTCCGCGGACGGAGAAGAAAAAGATAATACGTGCGCGTTGGTGAGTATTGAAGTGCAGCCGGTCTATGATATACGCTTTTAAGAGGAAAAGCGCTTCAGCGTTATTCCTAAGACCTCCGTTCGTATATGCGGCGGAGCGGTTAAGGAGGAAGAAGTATGAACAGGGCTACGGTACGTGAGGAGATCGTCACGATCCCCACTTATCGCACGGGGGAGCTCGAGAAGAATCCCCTTTTCATAGAAAAAAGAGCATATCAGGGCTCGACGGGAAAGGTTTACCCGCTGCCGATCTGCGAGAAGATCAGCGAAGAAAAGGAGGACGCGGAGTATCATGCCGTTATCCTTGAAAACGACTATCTCTATGTCATGATCCTGCCCGAGCTCGGCGGGCGTATTCAGCGCGCTCTCGACAAGACGAACAACTACGATTTTGTATATTACAATCATGTGATAAAGCCTGCGCTCGTGGGCCTTACGGGACCGTGGATCAGCGGCGGCATCGAGTTTAACTGGCCGCAGCATCACAGGCCTTCGACCTTCATGCCGGTCGATTATTCGGTCAGTGAGAATGAGGACGGCTCGGCGACCGTGATCATCGGCGAGACCGACCGCATTAACGGCACGAAGGGCAACGCGTCGATCACTCTGTACCCCGACAAGGCTTATATTGAGATCCGCGGAAGGCTCTTCAATCCGACCGATCATCCGCAGACTTTCCTCTGGTGGGCCAACCCCGCGGTTACGGTCAACGACGATACATTTTCAGTGTTCCCGCCCGATGTGAATGCGGTCATGGATCATGGAAAAAGAGCGGTCTCGACCTTCCCGATCGCGACAGG
>JAFZKM010000151.1 GCA_017553665.1 Lachnospiraceae bacterium | reverse complement strand
TGATTTCCTTCTTGTTGTAGCTGCCGCATGCCTTGCATACTCTGTGAGGCATCATCAGCGCGCCGCACTTGCTGCACTTAACAAGATTGGGAGCAGTCATCTTCCAATTTGCGCGACGACTGTCTCTTCTGGCTTTAGAAGTTCTGTTTTTCGGACAAATAGCACCCATTGCTCTTACACCTCCTTCTGTCGGAACAAATCCCGGATAATCGACATTCTCGGGTCAAGCACGGTGCGGTCGCAGCCGCACTCTCCCCTGTTGAGATTCGCTCCGCAGACACTGCAGATTCCTTTGCAGTCTTCTGTGCAGAGCACCTTCATGGGAAACCCTATCATAATCTCTTCGCTGATAAAAGCATCAACATCGAGCTCATATCCGTCTATATAGTTTACCGGCTCTTCGTCATCCCTGATCCTGACCGTACCGTCGTCTTCCCAGGTAAACACATAGTCCGTATCGATATCAAAAGGTACCGACACAGGCTCTAAGCACCTGTCGCACGGAACTGTCAGCTCAAGTTTCGTCTGAGCCTTTATCCTTACTGTTTTTGCTGTGTCGGAAACGGCAGTGAACCTTACGGGTTCCTTTTTGGCCACGGGATAGCTCTCGCCCATATGCATAAAGCTCTCAGCCTCAATATCCGCAGTAAAATCGCGGGTTTCGGAGTTAAGATTCATGACGCCTGAAAGAGAGATTCGCATCCAAATGTCCTTTCTTTTTACACATCAAAAACGATGCGCTCAAAATCGCACATGCATTATTATATCAAATTTAGTCTGATTGTCAAACACTTTTTCATTTTTTTGATCAGGCCGAATAGATCGCGGAATAATCGTAATTCTTTGTCTTGTTTATGCGGTCCACGTACTCATGGATACGAACGAAATCATCCTCGTGAGCGAGCGTCATAAATCCGAGAAAAGCCTTCATATCAAAGTTCTTTACCTCTTCTATCATGAGTTCCATCGCAGTGGAGGAATCAAAGGCCTTGCGGTAAGGTCTGTCCGATATCAGCGCCACATATACGTCGCATATCCTTATGATCCTCGATCCCAGCGGGATAGCCTCTCCCGCCAGCTTATCGGGATATCCCGATCCGTCGTAGTTCTCGCGCTGATGAAGCACGATCCTTCGCAGTTCTTCGGTCCCGGCCTGCTGTTCGCAGAGCACTTTGTAGCTGAGTTCCGGAAACTGTCTGACATATTTCATCTCCTCAATGCGGAGCAGTTCCTTTTTCCTTCCGTACATCTTGTCGCTCAGCTGAAGTTTTCCTATATCATGCAGAAGTCCCGCGTCCGCGATCATGTCGCAGAATTCTTCTTCATATCCGAGAGTTTCGGCAAGCCTTCTCGCAAGATATGAAACGATATAGCCGTGATTGACGGCGTCCTCAACGTCCTCGGCATATTCCGCCTCGACATTGAACAGGCGCATCAGTTCGGGCTTTTCCTTGATCATCATAATGATTATCCTTCCGATCCGTCAGATGTCATGAAATATCGTGCTCTGCAATGTAATCCAGCTTCCGCGCGATCATTTCGTCTGTCCTGTCTATATATTCACGCACATTCTTAACGTTCTCCACACGCTCAAAGCGCTTGTCTCCGGCGTCTCTTACAAACTTGCTCGAGGCACCCGAACCGCACGCAAGGATGATCTGCTTCTCTTCCATTATCAGGATATTGTAGAGCCCTTCCTTGCCCGGACGCGCGTAGCCGACATTTTCCAGATTATCGGTCATGTTTTTCTGGCGATAGAGATAATACGGCTCGTAGCCGTGATCCTTCATGAACGCCGCCGCGGTCTCGACCATCAGCTCAACGTCCTTCGCCTCATTGCCCTCGTATAGCTCGCCTTCGGTCGTAAGCCTGGCGGCGCGTTTTCTTGCCAGCGTATGCACTGTAATGCTGTCGGGATCGAGCTTCTCTGTCTCCGAGAGCGTGTACCTAAAGTCATTTATATCCTCGCCGGTAAGTCCGGCTATAAGATCCATATTGATATTGTCAAATCCCAGATTTCTGGCCATCATGAAGGCCTCACGCACCTGCGCGGCAGTATGCTTCCTTCCGATCGCCTCTAGCGTGCGGTCCGACATGGACTGGGGATTTATCGATATCCTCGTAATGCCCTCTTCCAGGAGCATCCTGAGCTTATCTTCGGTAATGCTGTCAGGCCTTCCGGCTTCAACCGTAAATTCCCGCACTCCGCTCATGTCAAAGCTCTCTTTTACGCAGCGGATCAGTCCCCGCAGCTGTTCCGCGGACAGGGATGTGGGCGTTCCGCCTCCGAAATAAACAGTCTCAAGTGTTCTGTCGGGGAAACAGCCGGATACGGCCTTTATCTCTTTTTTCAGCGCTTCGATATACGGCTCTACACAGTCCGCGAACCTCGAGATAGGATGCGACCCGAACGAACAGTAATTGCAGATGCTCGGGCAGAACGGGATTCCTATATAAAGACTGTAGCCTTTTTTGTAATCAATGGCTTCGAGCAGTTTGTACTCTGTCGCCGCTATCCTTGTCGCGAGCGCAGCCTTTTCCTTTGAGACATAATAGTTCTCATCCATGAACTGCAGGTGCTTCGCTTCTCCCCGTTCAAGCCTTTCAAATATCAGCTTTGTGGGCCTGACTCCGGTGAGCGTGCCCCAGGGAAGTGTCTTGCCTGTGTATTCCGAAAGCAGTCTGTACAGCGCGCGGAGCAGCTGATTTCTGTACGCGCGGTGACGCAGCTTCGGTTTCTCCTCATCCGAAGAGAAGGCTTCGGAAATGACCCCGGAACCCCGTCCCCGGGGTTCTGCCGAAATCGACATATTATCATCGGTAAGGTCAAAATCTATGTATACGGCTCCCGCCTCATTGTAAAGGCGCGGGAAAAACTCTTTGACAAGGGGCTCGACATCCTGTCTGAAGTCAAGTCCCGCCATATTTATCACCACATTGGGTTCATTCATTATACTTTTTGCTCCGCATGTATGAATTGCACCGTTTTTCGTGCCGGATCGTCGTGGTCACGCCGTGTCCGGGAAGTACGAAGGTTTCATCGGGAAGCCCCGCCAGTCTCGTCCTTATCGACTGGATCAGAAGGTCCGAATCACCGGTCGGCAGATCGCTTCGCCCGATGCTCTCGTAAAAGAGCGTGTCGCCGCTGAACAGGATCTTCTGCTTCGCGAGATGATAGCATGCGCCGCCGGCCGTATGGCCCGGAGTCGCGATGACTTTTATCGTAAG
>JAFZKM010000150.1 GCA_017553665.1 Lachnospiraceae bacterium | reverse complement strand
TATTGCCGCGGGATTTGACGATTATCTGACTAAGCCCATCGATTCACTGAAACTTGAAGAGATGATCGCGAAGCTGCTGCCTCCGGAGAAGATCATGTCTGTCAGCGCAGCGGAGGAAGAGGCCGGAGAAAGCGAAGACCTGAACGATGAAAGACTGGCGCCTATGAAGACGATCGCCGAAATCGATCTGCAGGAGGGCGTTAAAAACAGCGGCTCGGTAGACGCGTATCTGCCGCTGCTGAAGATATTCTTTGAGTCGATCGACGCGAAGGCGGACGAGATAGAAGGCTTTTATAATGAGCGAAATATAAAGGACTACACGATAAAGGTACATGCGCTCAAGAGTTCCGCCAGACTTATTGGAGCGACCGCGTTCGCGGAGACGGCGCAGGCTCTCGAGACCGCCGGTAAAGACGGAGATGAGGCCTTTATCGATGAGCATACGGAGCAGTTCATGAAGTCCTACAGGAATTTCAAGGAACTGCTGAAGTGCATGTTTACGGCTTCCGCTGATGACGCGGATAAGCCCGAGGCAGACGCGGATATGATGGAGGGAGTATTCGACGAGATCAGATCCTCCGCCGAATGCATGGACTGCGACGCGCTCGAAGTCATATTCGAAGAGATGGATAATTACCGTATTCCCGAAGCTGACCGCGACCTGTTCGCGAAGCTGAAAGCAGCGGCCGGGATCTATGATTATGACGCGATCGTAAAACTCATAAAAGAAAAAGGATGATTTTACAAAAACGAAAGTATGTGATATAATATCTGTAAATGGAAAGTGGGGTTTACATTATGGATAGTTATTTATTTTCGGTAATACTTATGCTGGCCACATCTATAGGATTTTTAATAGTTGCGCTGCTCACGACGATCCTGCTCCTGCGGAAAAAGAGTCTGATCCGGGGGCATGTCGGTGTGACTCTGATCTCAGGCATAGTAATGCCCGTTTTTGAGTTCTGTCTGTTCTGTACAGGCACCTACGCCTTTTATCGGATCGTATCCGGAAGATGGGAAAGAGTACCGCTTATAGCGTCGGTTTTCATGTTTGTCTATTGTCTGATCTCTGTTGCGAATTACATTTTCCTTATCAAACTCTTTAAAAATGTTGAGCAGCTTATGGCGCAGAACAAAAAAGAGGCTGCGAACCATACCGTACTTATCGATAACATTTCCCACGAGATAAGAAACCCCATGAATACTATTGTCGGCATGACTGAGATCCTGAGGAAGGACCATGCCGTTCTGAAGACGCAGGGCGAGAATATTGACGCGCTTTCACAGGCTACGGCGTCGCTGCTCGGCGTGGTAAACAACATCGTGGATTATACGAAGATCCAGTGCGACAAGCTTGATATCATCCCCACTGAATACGCTGTTGAGGATCTGCTGAACATTATCATCGAGAAGGCTCATTATTCAACAAAGGACGCCAATGTTGACTTTGTATATGAAGTAAGCCCGGATATCCCGAGACGCCTTAAGGGCGATGACGTGCGCATCATCCAGGCTATCTACAGCCTGCTGCAGAATTCGTTCAGATTCACCCATATCGGCGTTGTAGCGATGAGGGTAAGCTCCCAGCTCATAAATACCGATACCACGCTCTTAAGGATCGATGTGGAGGATTCGGGCGAGGGTATCCCGCCCGAGGACGTTAAGACCGCGTATGAGCTTTTTGACGAGTCGTTCAGGCGCGGTGACAGCGAAAAATCGACGAGACTTTCGCTCTACATCATCAAGACTATAATCGAGAAGATGAACGGTACGATCTCGTTCAATTCAGTATATAATTCAGGAACCGTGTTTACGATAACGATCCCGCAGCAGATCGAGGACCCGAATCCCATCGGCAGCTTTACCGCGTCCGAGGGGAACAGCGGCTATAAGTTCATCGCGCCCATGGCGAAAGTGTTCGTAGTCGATGACAGTATGGTCAATCTTTTCGTGGCGAAGGAACTCCTTTCGAATTACGAGATCGAGGTTACCACAGCTACGAGCGGAGCAGAGAGTATTAAGCTTGTACGAGAGAATTCGTTCGACATGGTATTCATGGATTATCTGATGCCTCAGATGGACGGCCGTGAAGCGCTCATGAAGATCAGGGATCTCGGCGACGAGTATTACAAACAGCTTCCGATCATCGCCCTTACAGCGAAGAATTCGCCCGGAGGCGAGAGAGTATATATCGACGAAGGATTCGACGGATATCTTGCGAAGCCTCTCGATGTGCATGAACTTGAGCGTGCGCTGCACAAGTTCCTTCCGCCCGAGTACATCAATAAGATCGAGGACGAAAAAGAGAGCAGCAATGCCGACAATATCGCTGATAAGCCCTGGTATAAGCGCCTTGCTTCCGTACTTAAGGATTTTGATGTCAAAAAGGGACTCGAATACTGTGAATATGATTACACATCCTACATCAACCTGCTTCGTGTGATCAGTACGGAAAGCACAAATCAGGGCTCGAGGATCAAAGGCTTCGCGGAGAACGAAGATATCGAGAACTACAGAGTTGCGGTTCATTCGATGAGAAATGTGGCATCATCTGCCGGCGATATGAAGCTGAGCTTCATCTGCTCGGAGCATGAGACTGCCGCGAAGAACTATGATATCTCTTACATTAAGAACCATGTGGGCACTTTGCTCTCGGAATATGAAGTCTTCCTGTCGAAGATCGATACGGCACTTCAGAGAGAGAATGAAATATTGAAGAAGAAATAAATAAGTCCGGAGAAGCTTATGTTTTTAGGGAAATTTGCGAAGTTAAATCATAATTTAATAAAATTCTTCGGATTGGTTTTAGCTTTTTTGATGCTGTTTTCGGCATTCACCGGAAGCGCTTCTTCTGTTGAAGTTCAGGCAAAGAAGTCCAAGACCGCAGATACGGAGGAGACTGTCACGGAGCCGGCCTTTGTCAATGAAGAAGGCGCGAAGTTTACCGATTCGAGGATCGAGTATACCGTGCTGGTTCCCGCAACTGAGGAGACGCCCGGCAAGGTATCGGTATCAGGCAATACTCTTAAGAAAAAGACAAAAACTGTTACGATACCCGAGATAGTTATTTACGAAGGCTATAAGTACTTCCCGTACTCGATCGGACCGTACGCGTTTGTGGGCTCGGGTCTTACATCCATTGTTTTTGAAGATGATATCTACGGCATAGGAGAGTATGCATTCGCGATGTCTTCGCTGGAGTCGATAGAGATACCCGAGACCGTAAAGGAGATCGGAGCCGGAGCGTTCGCGCTCTCGAATTCGTTAAAGAGCGTAAGCATAGGACGTTTTACCGCGGATATCGCGCAGAACGCTTTTTCATACTGCGACAGCCTGACTGAGCTTACGATCGCTGCGAAGAACAAGAATTACGCTGCTGTTGACGGCATCATCTATAACAGGAAAAAGACATTGCTGATCTCGGGTGCCGCGGCAGAGGGAGATATTGTTATACCGGCCTCGGTTAAGAAGCTCAGCGCTTACGCTTTCGAAGGAAATCATAAGATCACCTCCGTCGATCTCGGAGAGAAGATCAGGCAGATACCCGAGGACGCGTTCTATGACTGCAGCGCGCTTTCGAAGATCGTTATAGGCAAAAACGTCACGAAGATCAGTGGTAATCCGTTTAAATACTGCTCTTCGCTGAAGTCATTTGATGTTGACGCGGAGAATTCAAAATACAGGGGCGCGGGTCCCATGCTCTACAGTAAGACCGGACTGACTCTTTACGCGTATCCTTCGGCCAAGGGGTCTCTGGCGATCCCTTCCGGAGTCAAGACGATCGGAGAGTACGCGTTCTGCGGAAGCGGACTTACCGAGCTGTCGATCCCGGCCAATGTCAAAAACATTTCCAAGGGCGCTTTCTATGACTGCGCCGAACTCGAAGAGGTAAGCTTGGAGAAGAGGAATATCAATTTATTCGCTGATACAGCCTCGACCGAGGATATGATCTTCGGCAACGCGATGCCTTACCTCGTTATCGTCCTTCCTTACTCGAAGGACTCAAATCAGGCGGGTTCTGTCGAAGAGATCCTTAAGCTAAATTGTCCTTCGACAGTCATCATAGTTAATAAATAACCCAAAATCTTAGTTGCGGGGGGCTCTATGAAGATAACCTCATTACTGATCAAAAACTTCAAGACTATCCGTGAGATGAACATCGACGATATCGAAGATGCTCTTATCATCGTGGGTAAAAACAGTACAGGTAAGACTACGATACTGCACGCCATCCTTGCGATCGCGGGACAGTACCAGATAAAGGTCACGGACTTCAACAGTCCGGACCGCAATATCGAGATCGCCGTAAAACTCGAGATCAGTGACGATGACATCCGCAACTTCTACAATAACGGCGTTGTAAGCATCTATAAGACCTTCAGCATGTGGTATGAGGATTTCTGCAAGCAGCTGCCCACCTTCAAACGCAAGGAGTCCGATTTCGACGAATACGCCGCTTATGAAGCACTGACTCCCGACAGGGACGATCTCGGCGGCATACTTGATTTCGTATTTGTTGCGGATTCCGAACTGAAAACGCGTTATTCCGACGGCGTGAACAAATCAAATCCCATCATCGCCGATGTACTCCCGAAGGTTCATTTCATCGATCACAGACGTAATGTTAAGGATATCCAGGACGAGATATTCAGCGCGGAGTCGAAGAACGCGCTGAAGGGCGTGAGGGAGAACCTCTGTCTTAAGGACGACGCGAAGCAGTGTACGGACTGTTTTAAGTGCATAAAGGAGATCAAGGAGAAGACGCCCGAGGAGCTTTCTATCCTTGAGAGCATGAGGCTTCTCGAATATAAGATCCTCCAGGTTAATCTTGACAGTTTCATGGACAAGCTGAACAAGTTCTATGTACGCAACAGCGGCCGTCAGCAGGACATAAAGTTCGTAATGAACCTGAACAATAAAGACCTGATCAAGCTCGATACGATCGTTCTGAACAAGGACAGATACGGCGCGGACTCGATAAACACGCTTTCAGCCGGCGCGAAGAGCATATATATCCTTTCACTGCTCGAGGCATATTCCGAAGAGAACAGCACGATGCCTTCGATCATCATGATCGAGGATCCCGAGATATATCTCCATCCCTCGATGCAGAAGACTGCCAGCGAGATCCTTTACAGACTTTCGAAGAAAAACCAGGTATTCTTCTCCACGCATTCGCCGAATCTGATCTTCAACTTTAATTCAAAGCAGATTAAACAAATTGTTCTAGACGAGGATTACAACAGCGTCATCAACGAGAACACCGATATTGACAAGATCCTGGACGATCTCGGCTATTCCGCGAACGACCTGATGAATGTTAATTTTGTATTTATCGTCGAGGGAAAGCAGGACAGCTCGAGACTGCCTTTGCTGCTTAAGAAGTATTATTCGGAGGTTTACAATCAGGACGGAACGCTGCAGCGTATTTCGATCGTTACGACGAATTCCTGCACGAACATCAAGACATACGCGAACCTCAAGTACATTAACCAGCTGTATCTGAAGGACCAGTTCCTGATGATCAGGGACAGCGACGGCAAGAATCCCGAGACGCTCGTCAAGCAGCTGTGCAAGTACTACGACGACAGGGCGCTCGAGGATGTCAATTCGCTCCCGAGGATCCAGCCGCGCAATATCCTGATCCTCAAGTATTATTCTTTCGAGAACTATTTCCTCAATCCCGCCGTTATGACTCAGATAGGCGTTATCGGATACGAGGAGGAATTCTACAATACTCTGTTTGAGAAGTACAAGGCATACCTGTTCAAGCTCGCGAGCGCGAAGAACATGCGCCAGGTGACCGGTCTGAACATCCGCACGAAGGACGATCTGAAGAAGAACATCGAGACCTTCAAGATCTATATGCGCGGTCATAATCTGTTTGATATTTTCTATGGGAAATACAAAGGAGAGAAGCAGACCGAGATCCTCGAAAAGTATATCGAGGTTGCGCCGAGGGAAGATTTCGCCGATATCCTGAACGCCATCGACAGGTTCATCTATTTCATGAACCGCAGGATAGAAGATCCCGGTGAGTCGGAGAAAAAGCCCGAATACACCTATCAGAAGCACAAAAAGAAAAAGAAGTATAACCGCAACGGATACGATTATACTTCCAAGTATCGCAATAATGAGCAGAATGACCGGGACGGAAAGGACGGGCAGCACCAGCATACAAAGCAGCATGTGCAGTTCCAGCCCAAGAACGGTTCCTACCAGTCATATCCCGCTAAGAAGAACAAACAGCGCAACTACTCAGACTACGGGGATGAGAGTTATTCTGATCTTCCCGATTCGGTTTTTGATGACTGATGTAACAGTATATTCGACATTGTTTTCGGTAACGGATTCACCTTCGGAGGGTATATGCCCGAGGAGGTGGATCACGTGGCCGGCAATGGAATCATAATCGTCGGAAGCGATATCTATTCCGACGTTTTCTTTTATGTCTTCAAGCTTAGTCTGACCCTTAACTTCAGATACGGTATCCGATATCTTACTGATCTCGTCTACTTCATCCATATCGTACTCATCCCTGATCTCGCCGACGATCTCCTCAAGCAGATCCTCTAATGTTATAAGTCCTGCCGTAGCGCCGTACTCATCAAGAACGATCGCGAGAGTGGTGTACTCTTTTCGCATGTCGGTCATGAGCTCACGGGTGGTTTTCTGCTCGTATGTGAAATAGGGCTTTCTCATGTAATCGGTGATCTTAAAGGGCTTTTTGCCGTCGTATTTGATCACGAGGTCCTTGGCCCAGATGATACCGATGATATTGTCCTTTGTGTCTTTATATACGGGCATTCTCGAATATGCCTCGCTGCGGATGACGGAGAGCAGATTCTCGTAGGAAATGTCGTCGGGCACGCAGGTCATGTTGATCGCGGGAACCATGACGTCTTTGGCAACTGTATCGCCGAAATCCACAACGTTGTTGATCATTTCGCATTCGTCGGATTCGAGCACGCCTTCTTCATTGCTCACGTCCACAAGGGTTAAGAGCTCGTCCTCGGTCACCTGCTGCGAGGTCCTGTCGTTGACATCGACACTGAAGAGCTTAAGCACGCCATGAGCGAGGAAATTAACGAGGAAGGTAACGGGAGTGAGCACTGTCATCAGCAGATTGATAAAAGGAGCGTAGACATAAGCCACACGCTCGGCCTTCTGCGCCGCAAGTGTCTTGGGGGTGATCTCACCGAAGATGAGGATGATAAGAGTCAGCAGACCGGTGGCAATACCTACGGCCTTGCTTCCGAAAAGATCTATCATCAGTGTGGTGGTCAGCGCGGACGCTGCGATATTGACCAGATTATTGCCGATCAGGACCGTGGTCAGCAGCTTGTTGGAGTTCTCGAGCAGGGAAAGGATGAGCTTAGCCCGCGCGGAGCCCTCCTCTGCGTCAGACCTCACACGAAGCTTGTTCAGAGACATAAATGCCGTCTCGGCAGAGGAAAAGAAAGATGATAAAAGCAACAGAATAAATAATACGATTAGTCGTCCTATGACGCCTGGTTCCAAAATGTTCACACTCCTTTATTTGACTTAATATTATTGATTATAAGTATTATCGGTATTTTTTTCAATAAACTTTAATCCGCCGCCCGAAACGGGGCAAATCCGGTTAAATATAAATTTAATTTTATGTAGTTTTTTAATTGAAAAATCATGAAAATCGATGTATGATATAGAGGCGAATTTTCTCTAGAAGGGGGTGGTTTTATGAGTACGGACAATTGCGGCAAACCAGGCAAGACCGATGTACCGCCACATGAACGTATCGTAAAATTTAATACCCGGAAGGAGATTCTTTACCATGGAAGATCTTATGGAGAAAATGAGGGAACTCATTGAGAATAAGTCTTACAAGGAATTCCGTGAGCTCAGCACAAAGATCAACGAAGCCGACATGGCGGCGCTGCTTGAGGAGCTCCCCCTTGACGAAGCACTGACATTTTTCAGGATCCTGCCGAAAGACATGGCGGCTGATGTCTTTGCTTATTTTTCCATCGACGTACAGCAGGAGCTGATCCTGAAGTTCTCACTCGGTGAGGCCGCAGGCATCATTGATAATCTGGACGTCGACGATGCTGCGGATCTGATGGACGAGATGCCCGCGAATGTTGTCACCAGGCTTCTTGCGCAGACCAGCATTGAGACCAGAAGGACCATTAACCAGCTCTTAAAGTATCCGGACGATTCCGCCGGAAGCCTGATGACCACCGAGTTTGAAGGCCTGAAGGCTCATCTGAAGGTTTCGGAAGCTATCGAGAAGATCAGGAAAGACGGTATCGACAAAGAGACGATCAACAACTGTTACGTGCTTGACGCGTCCCGAAAGCTGATCGGTATCGTTACACTGCGCACATTGCTGCTTTCCGATCCGGATGCGCTTATCCGCGATATAATGACTGAAAACGTCATTTCCGTTAATACCCTTACCGACCAGGAAGAGGTCGCGCACGAGATACAGAAGTACGACTTCTCCGCGATGCCCGTTGTCGATTCCGAGGACAGGCTCGTCGGTATCATAACAATCGATGATATCGTAGATATCCTCCAGCAGGAGGCTACCGAGGATATCGAAAAGATGGCGGCTATCTCGCCTTCGGACATGCCTTACTCGAAGACAGGTGTTTTTGAGACCTGGAAAAAGCGTATCCCCTGGCTGCTTTTGCTGATGATCTCCGCCACCTTTACAGGCATGATAATATCGAGATACGAAGAAGCTTTGAGTGCCTGTCTGGTACTTTCGACCTTCATCCCCATGCTGATGGATACCGCCGGAAACAGCGGAAGCCAGGCATCGGTTTCCATCATCCGTGCGCTCTCGCTCGATGAGATCGAATTCTCGGATATCTGGAGAGTCATCTGGAAGGAAATGAGAGTATCCCTGCTGGTCGGCGGAACACTTGCCGTTACCAATTTCGCGAAGCTGATGCTCATTGACAGGGTAGAAGCTCCCATCGCGTTTGTGGTATGCCTTACGCTGGTCGTTACCGTATTTTGCGCGAAGCTCCTCGGCTGCTCATTGCCGATGGTCGTAAAGAAATTCGGATTTGACCCTGCCGTTACCGCGTCGCCTCTGATCACGACGATCGTTGACGCGCTCTCGATCCTGATCTATTTCAAATTCGCGGTTATGCTGCTCGGCATAGCTGTTTAACATGTATTATTGTGGAGGAAAATTATTAATGAAAACCGTCTTAGAGCTGATCTCGGAGAAACTTAAATCGGCATTTACATCCTGCGGATACGAGGAAAAGTACGCTGTCGCGGGAGTATCGAACCGCCCCGATCTGTGCCAGTACCAGTGCAACGGAGCGCTGGCTGCCGCGAAACAGTACCACAAGGCACCCATCGCCATTGCGGGTGAGATAGCGGAGAAGCTTGCCGG
>JAFZKM010000149.1 GCA_017553665.1 Lachnospiraceae bacterium | reverse complement strand
TCTGTTCGACGCCGAGACCGAGAGAGTGATTGCAAAAAAATAAGAATACTCGACGAAAGGCCCCGAACACGCGAATGTCCGGGGCCTTTCATTTGTAAAAGGATAAATGGTTTCTATGAAGAGGGTTAGTCTGTGATATTAAGTGGTACCTCTCTTTACGAGAATACCTGAATAAATGGTCTTACGGGGGATCTCGCTTCCTGCGAGGATCTCGGTAAGATTCGTGACAAGCTGGCGGCACAGAAGCTCAAGCCTGTTGTCTATCGAAGTGAGTTCGGGCTCACTCGATACCGCGAGCAGTGAATTATTATATCCGATGATCGCGAGGTCCTTCGGGATCTCAAGTCCGGCCCTGCGGGCGAATTTCAGCGCGCCGAGCGCAAGTCCGTCTTCGGCGGAAAGAACCGCGTCAAGACCTCCCTTTGTATCCTTATGGAGCTTCTTTAAGCGGTCCGCGGTTTCCAGAACTTCGTCCGAAGCCTCATAGCGTCTGTCAATGAACTCGGTCATGGGCGTGAGACCATGGGCGTTCATCGCGTCGATGTAACCCGCGAGCTTCTTCGAGCCCGAATATGAGGTCGAATTATAGATATATGCGATGCGGCGCCGTCCGCTTCCGATCAGCTCTTCGGCAGCGCTGTACATGGCATGGTAATCATCGCAGAGGCAGCTGTATACGTTCGGAGCGATATAGTCCGCGTTCAGGATCATGACCGGATGGGTGTTCGCGAGCTCACGGATATATGCGTTATCATCGTCGTTCGCTTCGATGAAGTTCGATCCGACGAAGATAATGCTGTCAACCTTCTTCGAGAGAAGGAGATTAACGGATTTCACACGGTTATCAAGCTCGTAGCCGCAGCAGCACAGAATGCTGTCGTAGCCCTTGGAGCGCAGCATCTGCTCGAGATAATACACGGCCTTCGCCAGATACAGGTCGGAGGAGTCCGCGCAGAGTATGCCTACGGTGTGCGAAGTGCTGAGGCCGAGGCCCCGGGCGAACGCGTTCGGCGTATAAGCGTATTTCTCCATAACGTCGAGGACCTTCTTGCGGGTCTTCGGGCTGACCTTGTCACTGCCGTTAAGGACGCGGGACACGGTGGCGATGGATACGCCTGCTTTTTGAGAAATATCGTAAATGGTCATGGTGTCTCCGATAGAGCATGTAAGCAATTACAAAAATGCTCTGTATTTTACATTTTGTTCCCTGAAAAGAATTATAAATGACGCAATACTTTTTTGCAAGAGGAAATAGTGAAAAAGTCCTGAAAATAAAGAAAAAATCTGACTTGACTATGACGCGTGACGGGTCTATTATAGTTGTATGTAAGTGCTTACATTTATTTGCGGGTACATTCAATAAAATATATAAGAAAAGGAGCGGCTGACATGAACATCATCAATTCTGCCATGTTTTCAAAAAAAGAGAGGGAGATCAAGGTCCTTCAGTTCGGAGAGGGCGGCTTTTTGCGCGCTTTCGTGGACTATATGATCGATATCATGAACGAGAAGGGAACCTTTGACGGAAACATCGTGCTCGTAAAGCCCATCGCTTTCGGAAGCCTCGATAATTTCAGAAAGCAGGACTGCAATTACACCGTACTGCTTCGCGGTCTGAAGGACGGCGCGGAGTATGTGGAGAAGCGCGTGATCACATCGGTTGCCGATGTAGCGGATCCTTATCAGGAGTACGCGAAGTACGATGATTACGCGAAGCTCGCGAGCCTCAGATACATTGTATCGAATACGACAGAGGCCGGGATCGTCTATGACGAGACGGATACGTTCGAGGCATGCCCTCCCAATACATATCCCGGAAAGCTCACGAAGTTCCTTTACACACGCTATAAGGCTTTTGACGGCGCGGCTGACAAGGGTCTCGTGATCCTTCCCGTTGAGCTGATCGACGATAACGGAATTGAGCTTAAGAAGTGCGTGATGAAGCAGATCGCGAACTGGAAGCTGGAGGAAGGCTTTAAGCAGTGGGTCGATGAGGCCTGCATTTTTACCTCGACTCTGGTTGACCGCATAGTTACCGGATATCCGAGGACCGAATATGCACAGCTCTGGGAAGAACTCGGCTATGAGGACAATCTGCTCGATACCTGCGAGCCTTTCGCGCTCTGGGTCATCGAATCCGCCAAGGATATCAGCGGGGAACTGCCTCTCGCGAAGACGGGACTCCCCGTTATCTTTACCGACAACCAGAAGCCTTACAAGCAGCGCAAGGTGAGGATCCTCAACGGCGCCCACACCTCGTTTGTGCTCGCTTCCTACTGCGCGGGCAACGATACGGTCGGCGAGTCGATGAAGGACGCCGATTTCGCGGGCTTCATGCATGATGTTATCTATGACGAGGTAATACCTACACTCGACCTTCCGAAGGAGGATCTGCTTTCGTTCGCGGGAGCCGTAAAGAGCCGTTTCGAGAATCCTTTCATCAGGCATGAGCTCCTCTCGATCGCGCTGAATTCGGTATCGAAGTGGAGGGCAAGATGCCTTCCGAGCGTAATCGAGTATTACAAGCGTTTCGGTAAGGTCCCGAAGAATCTCGCATTTTCGCTTGCGGCGCTGATCAATTTCTACAGCTCGGATGAGCGCGGCGAAGGCTGTCTTATCGGACATCGCGGCGACGGAACCTATCAGATTAAGGACGACGCGGCAGTGCTCGATTTCTTCGCGGAGAACTGCAAAAAGCCGGCGGAAGGGCTTGTTGACGCGGATTTTGAATTCGAAAAGGATGCCTTTGACAAGATGGACCCTCAGGGCTGCGCTGAGCTGAAGACGGCTGTTGCCGCAGATCTGCAGGCGATCAGGGACAAGGGCGTAAGAGCGGCCATGAAGCAGTAACGGACGCCGGAATAAACATAAGATCGGACAGGGATTGCCATGAAGAAAAGCATTAAGATAAACGAACGCGATAATGTAATGGTTGTGCTCGAGGCGACGGACAGCATCCCCGCGGGGCATAAACAGGCGCTCACGGATATCCCCGAGGGCACGCCGGTGATCAAGTACGGCAATGTGATCGGATATGCCAAATGTGATATCAAAAAGGGAGACTGGGTGCATGTGCATAATGTGCGCACCGGTCTTTCGGGCAAGCTCGAATACAGCTACGAGCCCGTCGCTGCCCCGGTTAATGCGGGAAAGCCGGACGAGGCGTTTTTCATGGGATACCGCAGAAAGAACGGCGTCGGTGTACGCAACGAGATCTGGATCATACCGACCGTGGGCTGCGTAAATCATATCGCGGAATCCCTGGCGCACCGTTTCGAGGCTGAACGCCCTGGATCGATCGATGCCGTGGTCGCGATGACTCATCCCTACGGCTGCTCCCAGATGGGAGACGATCAGGAGCATACTGCGATGATACTCGGACGCATGGCTTCGCATCCGAACTGCGGCGGAGTGCTGCTCCTGTCTTTAGGCTGTGAGAACAACAATTTTGACCATATGAAACCGTATCTTAAGGATATCGACGAGGAGCGCACGAGATTCCTTGTATGCCAGGAGTCCGCTGACGAGCTGGAGGACGCGGCAAAACTCATAGAGGAGCGTAGCGCGACCGCTTCGAAGGACAGGAGAGAGAAGATCCCCGCGTCCGAACTGATCGTCGGTCTCAAATGCGGCGGAAGCGACGGATTCTCCGGAATTACCGCGAATCCGCTCGTGGGACTTTTCTCGGATATGCTCGTATCGGAGGGCGGCTCGACGATCCTTACCGAGGTTCCGGAGATGTTCGGCGCAGAGCAGCTCCTGATGAACAGGGCGGCAGACAGGACCGTATTTGATAAGACAGTCAG
>JAFZKM010000148.1 GCA_017553665.1 Lachnospiraceae bacterium | reverse complement strand
TGAACTTTACCTCACTGCCGTCAAGGGGATTCTCCGTGATGTATTTGTTAAACTCGGCTCCCGTCGCGATCTCCGTGCCGTTGATCCCGACGATCACATCTCCCGCGCGGACTCCTGCCCTCTCGAGAACGCCGCCTTTTATCACGCTGCCGATCTCACAGGGAGTATTGTCATTTGTATAGTAGAAACCGAGCTTATACGAACGGTTCAGTTCGGGCGTAAACTCGGTCGTGTATTTCTCTCCGTCACGTTCGTAGGTCAGCGAATACGATCTGCCCTCAAGTTCATTGAAATTAAAGTAGATGTAGAGCTCGCGGCCGATCGAAATGTGATGTCCGTCGAAGCTCGTCACAATGTCTCCGCGCTGAAGTCCCGCAGCCTCAACCGAACTGCCTTTGGTAACGGAAGTCACCACGCAGGGGTCATATCCGACGATCGAGATAACGATGACAGCCAGCACAAAAGCCAGTATGAAGTTAAAGAACGGTCCCGCAAATATCGTCGCGAAACGCGCCCACGGCTTCTTGTTCGTATAGGCCCTCTCGTCGTCGCTCTCGCCGTCCTCTCCGAGCATCTTGCAGGCGCCTCCGAACGGGATGAGCCTGATGCTGTATTCGGTCTCGCCTTTCTTAAAAGAGCAGAGCTTCGGTCCGAACCCCACCTGGAATTCGGGCACGAGAATGCCGTTTTTCTTAGCTACGATCAGATGCCCCAGCTCGTGTACCACGACGATGACGCAGAAGATCAGTATGCCTATCAGAATGCTGATCAGTTTACTCATTTCAAAAATAACTCCTATCTGTTTCTATGATATCATAATACCATTTTCCCGCCCGACTTTTTAATTAATTTAGTATTAATTCTTACTAAATAATTCGGACGCTTTTTCATAGGTCTCCGCCTCGGTCCGGAGGATCTCGTCAAGAGTGGGCTCAGCGATGTTCGAATGCCCTCTCATGCAGTATTCAATGATATCGTATATGCCCGTAAAGCCTATCTCTCCCTTGAGGAATCGCGCGACGGCATACTCGTTCGCCGCGTTGAAGACGGTGCAGATGCTGCCGCCCTGCTTTATGGCCTCAAGTCCCAGCGCGAGACCCTTAAAGGTCGCGTAATCGGGCTTTTCAAATTCTATCTTCGCAAGTTCGAAGAGATTCAGTCTTTCGGGCGGTCCCGGAAGTCTCTTCGGGTAATAGAGGGCATACTGGATCGGCAGTCTCATGTCCGGGAGCCCCATCTGCGCGAGTATCGCTCCGTCCTTAAACTGTACCGCCGAATGTATGACGCTCTTCGGCTGTATAACGACCTCGATATCTTCGGGTGCCGCGTTAAAGAGCCATCTCGCCTCCATGACCTCAAGCGCCTTATTCACCATGGACGCGGAATCGACGGTGATCTTGGGGCCCATCAGCCAGTTCGGATGCTTCAGCGCGTCTGCCGCGGTCTTAGTCTTTAATTCTCCGTAGCTCATGCCCCTGAACGGTCCGCCTGAGGCCGTGAGCAATATCTTCTCTATCCCGCATTCATCATTGAACGGATAATGCCCGTCGGGGCCGTAGTGTCCCTGCAGGCACTGGAATATCGCCGAATGCTCACTGTCTATGGGCAGGAGCCTTACTCCCTTTTTCGACAGGAGCGGCATAATGATATGGCCCGCCGTAACGAGCGTTTCCTTATTGGCCAGCGCAACGTCGCAGCCTGCCTCTATGGCTGCTATCGTGGGCCTGATCCCTATCATGCCTACGATAGCCGTAACGGTCAGGTCATTTGCGGGATCGGACGCGAGTTCAATGAGACCGTCCATGCCGGTCAGGACTTCAACGCCGAGTCCGGCGATCCTGCCTCTGAGCTCTTCCGCCTTCTCCGCGTCGTATACGCATACTCTCTTCGGTCCGAGCGTCTTCACCTGCTCCTCAAGCTTATCAATGTTCGACTTTACCGCGAGTGAATAGATCTCGAAGCCTCCGAGACGGTTTATCACATCTATCGTCTGGGTGCCGATCGAACCGGTAGAACCCAGCAGACATAATTTCCTCATGCATTTTCCTTTCTAGATACCGAAATAAAGCAGATAATAAACTATCGGCGCGATGAATATCACGCTGTCAAAACGGTCAAGTATGCCGCCGTGGCCGGGAAGCAGCTTTCCGTAATCCTTGATCTGCTTGTCGCGCTTGATGGCCGAAGCAGCAAGGTCACCTATCATCGAGACCACGGACGCGCATGCCGCGATCACCGCGAATGAAAAAACGGGATTCGGGAATTCTTCGGTCAGGCTGTTTTTGAAGATCAATGCGTATATCACTCCGATCAGAACAGCGCCGAGCACGCCTCCGATAAAGCCTTCGAGCGACTTCTTCGGGCTGAGTACCGGCACTATCTTATGCTTTCCGATCGTTCTGCCGACCAGATAGGCCATCGTATCGGCGCCCCATGAACCGATGAATATCAGCCATACGGTGTATTTGCCTCCCTGAAGCCCTCTTACCAGGAAAATATAGGACAGCGTGAGCGCCACATAGAAGAACCCGAAAAAGATCATGGTGATCTGCTCGGAATTGTACTTAGGGAATGAAAATACATAGACAGCAAGGAGCACTATGATAAATGCCGCGATCAGCACGGGGAATATCACTGTATAAGGGAACGCGCCGTCTTCACTCAGCAATTCCTTCCAAAGAAGTATCCCGTACCAGGCCGCTCCCGCCGCATAACCCGCGAACGCCGCCGGCGACTTATGTACGCCCACCGCGCGGTAGAGCTCCATGAGTCCGATCATCGAGACCGCGAGCAGAAGACCCCAGAGCACATAACCTCCGAGTACGATCGCTGCCACCGCGATCACCACAAGGATCGCGCCTGTCCTTAGTCTGATCAGAAAAGAATTGTCCTTCTGTATGCTGTCCTTATTACTCATTTCTGCCGCCGAACCTCCTGTCGCGCTTGTTATAGTAATCAATGGCCTTCTGCAGGTCCTCCTTCGTAAAGTCGGGCCAGAGGACCTCCGGGAAATAAAACTCGGTATATGCGAGCTGCCAGAGCATGAAATTCGATAATCTGAGTTCCCCGCTCGTACGGATCAAAAGGTCCGGATCCGGAATGTCGGCAGTATCGATCCTTGATGAGATAAGCGCTTCATCGACGGTCGCGGGATCGAGCTTTCCTGCCGCCGCGTCTTCCGCGATGCTCCTTACCGCGCGGGTGATCTCGTCTCTTCCGCCGTAGTTCAGGGCAACCGTGAAATTCAGTCCCGTGCATGAACTGCTCTCACGTTCAAGCTCCTCTATCGAAGCCTGAAGGTCCGGAGCCAGGCGGGACTTGTCGCCGATCACGCGGACGCGCATGTTGTTCTTGCGGCTGCGGATCAGGCAGTTCTTCAGATAATCCCGCAGAAGGCTCATCAAAGTCTTTACCTCATCCTCGGAACGCTTCCAGTTCTCGGTCGAAAACGCATAGACCGTCAGGTACTTGATCCCCAGGTCCCATGCCCATTCACATACGTCCTCGACTGTTTTGGCTCCCGCCGAATGTCCCGCCGCTCTCGGCAGGAATCTCTTCTTCGCCCATCTTCCGTTGCCGTCGAGTATGATTGCGACATGCTGCGGAGCAGTGTTCTTATCTTTGTCCGACATCTCTGCTTACCTTTCACTTCGTTGCAGGTATTCGCAGTTTCGCCTTCGGCGAATTCTGCTTACCTTTCATTAGAAAGAGCCGCGCAAGCTGCTTGCCCGGCTCCCAAAACTCATATAAATGACGCTTATACTGTCATGATTTCCTTGGTCTTCTCTTCCATCTTCTTGTCAGCTTCGGCCACGAACTTCTCGGTCATCTTATCGATCTCGCCTTCAAGCTGCTTCTGAACGTCCTCGGAGATCTCGCTCGCCTTACCCATCTTCTTCACGGTGTCGTTAGCGTCGCGGCGGATGTTGCGGAGAGCGACCTTAGCGTCCTCTGCCTTCTTCTTAACTTCCTTCGCAAGATCCTTACGTCTCTCCTCGGTAAGCTCAGGGAATACCAGTCTGATGATCTTTCCGTCGTCGGTAGGATTGATGCCGATGTCGGACATGTTGATCGCTTTCTCGATCTCCTTGATCATCTTCGACTCCCATGGCTGAATCTGTATGATGCGCGCCTCGGGAACGCTTACGTTCGCTACCTGGCTGATAGGCGAAGGTGTTCCGTAATAATCAACTCTGATCTTGTCAATAAGATGAGGATTCGCACGTCCGGCTCTGATCGAAGCATATTCTTCAGTCAGAACGTCCATGGTCTTCGTCATTTTCTCTTCGTAAGGTTTAATTCTCTCGTCCATTGTAATCCCCCTGTATCAAGTAGTAACTATAGTTCCGGTGCAATGCCCGCCCGCGTTCGTGATGATGGAATTCTGCTCGTTCAATGAGAAGATCAGCAGCGGCATCTTATTCTCGAGACACATCACGGATGCCGTGGAATCAATGACCTGAAGTCCCTTATCCACCAGTTCCTGCAATGATATGCGGTCATACTTAACAGCTGAAGGATCCTTCTTGGGATCCGCGCTGTATACGCCGTCAATGGCCTTCGCCATCATGATGATCTCACAGTCCAGTTCCACCGCGCGAAGCGCCGTAGCGGTATCCGTTGAGAAATAAGGATGTCCGGTGCCGCCCGCAAGGAAAACTACTTTTCCCTTATTAAGGGCTTTCACCGCTTTATCCTTTGAGAAAAGCTCGGACATGTCACCGCACTCAAACGGGGTATAGATCACGGTCTTCAGACCGCAGTATCTGAAAATGTCCGAAACATAAATGCAGTTCATGACCGTGGCAAGAATGCCGATCTGATCTGCCTTATAGCGGTCGATGGTCTCACTGGTGCGTCCGCGCCAGAAATTACCGCCGCCGATAACAACAGCGACCTGAGTGCCGGCCTCAACGATCGACTTTACCTGCTTCGCAACTCCGATACAGGTCTCCTCGTCGAATCCGGTCTTCTTTTCTCCGGCAAGAGCCTCACCGGAAAGCTTAAGCAATACGCGTTTGTAACGTTCCATATTTCTCTCCATCAGGCCTTATGCCGTTTTATTCAAATATGTCGTCGATGTCTACAGCTGCATATGTCAGTGAGCAGAAGCCCTCAAGCACAGCGCCGTTGTTCATCTGAACCGATTTAGCCTTAACATTGCCCTTAATGATGGCTGTCGAGTCAAAGATAACGGGTCCCTTGATATCCAGCTCGCCCTTAACCGCGCCCGCGATAACTGCCGATCCGGCCTTGATATCGCCTACAACAACGGTTCCGAGTCCGATCTTTACCGTACCTTCACTGTCGATATTACCGTCGAGACGCTTAGCGTTCACATATACGTCGGAAGCAATGGAGTTACCCGAAACACTTCCGGAAATGGTAAGCTTACCGATGCACTCGATGTCACCGTTAATGGTACCCATAACGTTCAGTGAGCAATCCGATACGATGCTTCCGTTGATCGTGGTGCCTGTGGTAATTACAGTAACCTGATCGTCTGCCGCTGCGGGCTTCGCTGCCGGCTGGGGCTGCGCTGCGGGCTCATCGATCACATAGTCCTCTTCGACCATGACTTCTTCATCGGCGGGTGCTGACTCATCAAAAAGATTCTCGAGAAGGCTCGCGTCTACTGCGTCCTCAGCCTCCTGCGCCGTCTCAGCAACGACCTCCTCAGCCTCTGCCTCTTCGCTGATGATATCCTCGCTTACTTCTACTGCGTCATCATTTAAATCCTTGAAAAAACCCATAACTTCCTCCTCCATAAGGTACTTCGCATTAAATTATAATATACCCGCAGAAGAATGTCACGCAAAATACAGAAAAATAATTCCTGATTTAACAAAGTTCGGGAAGGCCCTAAATATCGGCCTTCCCGCTGACATACCCATTATTTTGTCTTCAACGCGCGCATCGAATTAAGGATTGCGAGTACAGCCACTCCCACATCGGCAAATACAGCCAGCCACATATTCGCGATACCGAGCGCTCCGAGCACAAGGACCGCCGCCTTTACGCCGAGCGCGAACACGATATTCTCGCGCACGATGCGCATGGTCTTGCCCGCAATGCCCTTGAATGTTATGAGCTTCGCGATATCGTCATCCATGATGACAACATCTGCCGCTTCGATCGCGGCATCGGAGCCCAAAGCTCCCATCGCGACGCCGATATCGGCTCTCGTAAGCACGGGCGCGTCATTGATCCCGTCGCCTACAAAGATCAGCGCTCCGCTCTCGCTCTGCTCTTCGAGCAGCTTCTCTACAGCGTTTACCTTATCCGCAGGAAGGAGTTCCGCCCTGTATTCATTGATGCCGAGGCTTTCCGCCACAGCCGCTGCGGTTTCTTTTCTGTCACCCGTCAGCATTACGGTACGCTCAATGCCCGCCTTCTTAAGGCCTCTGATCGTCTCGGCCATACCGTCCTTTATCATATCGGAAATGATCACATAGCCCTTATATTTGCCGTCCTCGGCGATATATACGACCGTTCCGTCTTCCTTCGCCGCAGGGGCTTTAATGCCGTTATCCTGCAGGAGCTTCGCGTTTCCCGCAAGAACTGTCCTGCCGTTAAGCTTTCCGCTTACGCCGCAGCCCGAGATCTCCGTGTAATCTTCAAGTCCTTCGGGTGCCTGTGCGCCTTCGCCCGCGTTCTTCAGATAAGCTCTTACGATCGATCTCGCGATAGGATGAGTGGAATACGCTTCCGCTCTTCCGGCAAGGCCAATAAGCTCGCTCTCGCTGCAGTCCTCCGGTACGATCTTCGTTACTTCGAAACTGCCCTTTGTAAGGGTTCCGGTCTTATCAAAAGCGATAGCGTCGGTACGTGAGAATACTTCCACAAAATTGCTGCCCTTTACGAGCACGCCCGCCTTGGACGCCGCTCCGATGCCTCCGAAGAAGCCCATCGGCACTGATATCACCAGCGCGCAGGGACACGATATTACGAGGAATGTGCAGGCACGTTTAACCCACTCCGCCCAGTCGCCCGTGATCAGTGAAGGGATCACTGCGAGCAGAACAGCCGCGATCGTAACTATAGGAGTATAGTATTTCGCGAATCTCGTGATAAAATTCTCGGTACGGCTCTTCCTGTTTCCGGCATTCTCCACGAGCTCGAGTATGCGCGCGACGGTGGAATCCTCATACGCCTTTGTCGTTCTGTATTTGATCGCGCCCTCTTTGTTGATGCAGCCCGAGAATAGCTCCTCTCCGTTTCCGATATGCCTCAGAACCGATTCGCCCGTAAGCGCCGAAGTATCGAGCCAGCTGTCGCCGTCCTCCACGATACCATCGATAGGCACCTTCTCACCGGGCCTTACAAGCAGAAGACTTCCGACTTCGACATCCTCGGGATCGACTTCCTCGATATTTCCGTCTTCACCGATCAGATTAGCGGTTTCGGGAGCAATATCCATAAGCGCGGATATCGACTGACGCGACTTTCCTACCGCATAGCTCTGGAACAGCTCGCCGACCTGGAAGAACAGCATTACCGCTACCGCTTCCTCAAATTCACCGGTGGCATAAGCTCCGATACCCGCGATGATCATCAGGAAATTCTCGTCAAATACCTGTCCGTGCGAGATGTTCTTCGCAGCCTTCAGCAGTATGTCGTATCCCACGATCAGATAAGGAACCAGGAACAGCAGTGCCTCAACGAGTCCGCCCTCATTTTCCTTAAATACAGTCTTAAAGAGAACGAGCAGGACCGCGAAAAGAAATGCCGAAATGATGATCCTTACTAAAACCTTCTTCTGCTTAGCATTCATAAAACTCCTACCCTTCCGTCCGTAAAAACGGCTGCCGCATCTACTGCGCGCAGCCATTTACGCTTTATCTGAGAATTACGCAGTCGGGTTCAACCTTCGCGCAAACCTTTACAACTTCATCCATGATAGCTTCAAATCTTTCGTCAGCTGCATCTACCATCATCTTCTGTGACATAAAATTAACCGATGCGTCATTCACTCCGTCGATCTTCCTGATAGCCTCTTCCATCTTTGCAGCACAATTTGCGCAATCCAGATCCTGTAAATTGAACTTCTTCTTCATAGCTGTCTCCTTTTATCATATCCGTTTGAATTTACGCCTTAATGCGCAGCGAATACGCTTAATCCTCTTCAATATGTTCAAGTCCGATGCTGATTATCGAACGGACATGTTCGTCCGCCAGTGAATAGAGAATCTGCTTACCGTCCCGCTTTCCTGAAATAAGCTTGGCCTGTTTCAGAAGCTTCAGCTGGTGCGAAACCGCCGACTGTGTCATGTTCAGCGCTTCCGCGATGTCTCCGACACAGAACTCGCCCTGCAGCAACACGCAAAGAATGCGGACTCTTGTGGAATCCCCGAAGCACTTAAAAAGCTCGGCCAGATCGTACATCTCATCTTCCAGCGGCAATCTAATGTTAACTCCCATGCTGTCTCCTCTCCTGCTCACAGATGATTTGCTGTATATCACCCGTTCGATTTATCATATGAGCATTTGTTCATGTGTTCATAATACTACCGTACCTGATATATGTCAATACCCTCTTTACAACTTTTTCTGATAAAACTTTATCTCGCCGTCTCTGTCCACTTCCATTACCAGATACGTCGGACATCCGTCCGACTGGCGGGGCTTGGAAATACTGCCCGGATTCGCGATCGTAACTTCGCCGCAGGTCGTCAGCATGGGTTTGTGCGTATGTCCGAACAGAATGATATCCGCTCCGAGTTCCTGCGCCTTATATGAGATCGACGAAAGGCTCGCGGGCAGATAATGCCCGTGTTCCATATGTACCTTATGTTTGCCCAGGGTAAAGTCACTGCAGTCGGGTTCATTGCAGAAATAGTCACAATTCCCCCTGACCATCGCAACCGTACAGGCCTGCCCCGCAATCTCCCTTATCTCCTCTTCGTCATGGCAGATATCTCCGAGATGCATCAGCATATCAAACGGCGCCTCTATCCTCATCGCCTCGCGCAGATTCAAAAGGTTGCCGTGCGTATCGCTTACTACCAGAATCTTCATGTCCTTCGCCCTTCTCTGTGAAAGAAATATCCAAGATTGAACCTGACTTCTCGCCTTCCGATGTCATTGTTCGTATAGCAGCAGGTGTCAAAACCGATCAGTTCGAAACCCTGATGAAGATAGAATCCGATAGCCTTTGTGTTGCATGACTGCGTCTCAAGTATGATCGCGCGCCTCTTCTGCTCTGCAGCGATCTCTTTTGCCCTGTCCATCAGACGTTTGCCGAGTCCCCTGCCCTGAAGCTCGTCCGAT
>JAFZKM010000147.1 GCA_017553665.1 Lachnospiraceae bacterium | reverse complement strand
TAGGCTGTCTGTGTCTCAGCCGAGGACCACCACTTTACGAACTCCCAGCTCTCTTCCGGATAATCGGTGTCGGCCATGATCATGCTCGCCAGACCCGTACATGCTACCGAATGGTCTACGCTGCCGTCCTCCTGCACCATGCCGGGTATCTGGGTGAAACTCCATAAGCCGGCACTGTCGGGCGCGGATACCGCGAAGTTGTTGTAATCGGTGTAATCCGCGATGATGATCGGACACTCACCCGTACGGAAACGTTCCTCAACGGATGTGGAGCGGTCGATCTTGTAATCGGTGTAGTAATTGCAGAATACCTTAAACGCGTTTACCGCGATATCCGAATCAAGAGCCGAAGCCTTCGAATCCTCGGTGTAATACTGCCCGCCGTGCTGGTAAAGGATCGAGGCGAAGAGCTGCTCGTTCGGGAGCATTCCGAATTCCATCTGGTTCTTTGAAAGGACTGACATCGCAACCTTTACGTCATCCCAGGTCTCGGGAAGCTCAAGTCCGATCTCCTTTAAGATGTCCTTTCTGTAGAACATGACCGGGAAGGTTATGGTCTCGGGCAGCGCGTAAAGCGCTCCGTTGTACATGAACTGCTCGTAAGCCGCATCCGGGAATCTGGTAAGTACCTCCTGCCAGTCGGGGAACTGCGTCATGTCGAGCACCGCATGTCTGATACCGTAGTTTACCGGTGTATCGTTGCCGGTGTTCAGGACCGCGCCGGCGATACCGTTCGTATTCGCGACCTGGATCGCCACGTCGGGGCCTTCTCCGACAAGAGTCGCCTTCAGCAGCGTGGACATGTCAACGAGCTGTACGTTAACGCTGATGCCGTTCTTATTTGTAAAGGTCTCGTCTATCAGAGACTTGATAACGTTTGCCTGGTCACGTCCGGATCCGATCCAGAGCGTGATGACCTTTGTATCCTTATCCTCTGCCACCGAACCGATCTGGTTGTAGTCGATGACGAAGGAGTAGAACAGACGGCTGATCTCATGGCCGGCTCTCTTAAAGAAACCTGACTTCGAGATGCCGGACTTTGTGTCTGCCGAATGTACGCTGAGCGAATCGATCGCGAGAGGCTGGCTGATAACCTGAGTGATCCAGTTACCGCAGGCTCTGACGTTGACCTTATAAGAACTGATGACCTTAACGAAATCATCATTATCCTCGATCAGATCGTCGAGCTGGTCTCTCATCGTGAGCAGGACCGTCTTCTTATCGGAATTCTTTCCGGCTACGATGTCGAGTCTCTCGATCGCGGCGTTCAGGATGTCCCTGGTCGCGATCAGGTCGCCTGTCAGCTCGGGAAGTGAAGCCTCGATCTGATAGTCGCGATATCTGTCGGGTGAAACGCCCGTGATCTTGATCACGCGGCGGTAAATGTCATTAAGTCTCTGAACGGCTTCTTCGACCATTCCGACGATGCTCGAGAAATCACCGAGCACAACTTCCATGCGGATCGTATGTGTGCCGGCCTCGAGATAGAACCTGTAGGGCTCTCCGCTCTCGTCCGAAAGGGTCTCGATCTTCCAGTTCTGCGCGTAGCCGAACTCATAATTGTCCAGCTCCGAGAAAGGAACGCTGCCGTCGATCGAAATACGTCTGGAAACCGCCACGCCGCGGCTGAAGTTCTGCTTGTCATGCATGGTGATCTCATAGTAGCCGGTCTCGGGCGTATCAAACTGCCACTCGATCCACTGACCTACAAGTCTCCATGAATTGCCGCCGACGGTGTTGTTGAGAAGTGTCTTTGAGCTGGCCGGAACAACCTCGGGCGAGCTCTGGTCCTGCTGGGGATAGAGCATCTGCGAGGAAGCCTTCGAAAGGTTCTCGGCCTGGATCACGATCTGCTTTCCCGATGTATCCTTCGCGCCCGCAGCGTCGTATGCTGCTTTGACCTCGGCGTAACCGGGTGCCGTCTTCGCGTTGTCAAAGATAACGGAACCGATGATAACGGGCTCCTTGATCGATACCAAGGTAATCGTATGTCTGCCCGCCGTAAGATAAACGGCCAGAGGAGTCGTGATATAGCCGTCGCTGTCATATACGTAACGTGTCTGCCACTCGGGAGCTTCTTTCATGCCGGGCTTTACATCATTGCCCTGGTTATCCTTCTCCCAGGAATATATCAGAGTGCCGTTCTCACCTGCGATCCGCTCACCTTTCGCGGTCCATACTCTAGAGAAGGTAACGAGCGACATCTCCTTGAAGGGAAGCTCGCCGTCGATGAAGATCGCTCTCTCGATGTCGGAGTTCTTGCCTGTCGTGGGGTAATACTCAAGTGACATGTTGTAAAGACCGGTCTCGGGGATATCGACCTCGAATTCAATGAGTGAATCCTCGGATGTCAGAACGCTGTCGCCGTTCTGATGCTCTCCCGCTCCTACCGTCGCGTCATTCGCCGCGATCATGACGGGCTGCGCCGTCACGCCGCTCTCTTCATAGCGTACAACGGAATCTGACCCGATAACCACTGTCCTCTCGGGTGTCGCTTCCGAAGCGTGCGAAGCGTGATAATCGTTGTATGAAGGGATGGAATCGTCAATATTGTAGGTGCTGACGATATCCTCGAAATCATCCATCGAGATGTCCGTCACCGCCAGAATCCTGTCGGCACCGGAATACGCAAACACCTGAAGAAGGAGCGCCATAACCATGACAAGCGCCATTCTCTTTATCCGGATCTTTTTCTTCATAGTCTGCTCTCCTCAATCAAATCTTTTTGTTGTACCATTTTTCCGCCTCTTCCGAGCCTTCCTCGAATGCGGGCATATATTTTCTCATAACGCGCTCCATCAGGAATGTAGCGCCGAAAAACGCGAACCCGGGAAACAGCGCGAACCCCCAGGGCATCAGCCAGACCAGCAGGAAGCTGATCCCGAACATCAGCACGATGCCTATCGAAGAAACAAAGTGCCTGAACGCCGTTATCACTCCGAATCTCAGGATGTCAAAGCCCTTCCTGTCGAAGCGCGAAAGCTCGAAAAACACGAAAAAGAAGGTCATCAGCCACACGAGCGCCACAACGATCAGTATCATGAACATCGCGTTGCCGAAGGAATCCGTCCTCTCCTTCAGATAAACAAAGTCAAATACGATCACGAGCGCCGCTATCACATATCCGGTGCCCAGCGCGAGGCCCTGCTTTATATTGCGGGCTAAGGATCTGAAAAACTCCTTCCAGACATATCCCTCATGATGTCTTACCGACTTCGCCATCGCGTAATAGCCTGCCGTGAAGGCCGTACCCGCGGTGATCAGCGGGATCGAGCACAGGACCGTGAAAAGTCCCACAAGGAACGAGCCTATTATCATATCCGCGATCCGGTTTAAAGGTCCTTCGGGATCGAGTAATCTGCCAAACAATGTATAAACCTTCCTTTCACGTCGGGGTCAATCCCCTTCGTAATACCAGCCGTCCTCCTTCTCGGACGGTTTCGGGATGAACCGCCTGAACGCTCTCTCGATGATGAAGGTCGAGCCGTAGCACGCAAGCGGCGGAACGATCAGCGTGAATCCCACCGAAAGCTTCAGGCACAGGTAAACCGTAAGCGCCCAGCCCGCTATCAGCAGCAGCGTAAAGTAAAAATACCTTCCGGCGATCGTAAATGTAAGTGAAACGGTCCTCTTAAACTCCAGCTTAAATCTGGAGATCACGGGGAATATCCAGACCGTAAACGCTGCCCAGAAGACCAGCAGTATATCGTATATCGTGATCCAAAGGGTTACATGCGCCGTCCCGTCGGGATCGTCCTTTTTCAGATAGAGCGAACGGTTCAGCAGGAGCAGATATCCTATCGCAGCTATGATCACCGTAAAAATGATGCCCTTCAGCGCGTTTCTCTTAAACGCCGAAAAGAATTCCCTTACGGGATATCCCCTCTCTTTTCTGACAGATTTGATCATCGCGTAATAAAACGCGCTGAGAGAGGTTCCGAAAGTCACGACCGGAATGCTGCAAAGCAGAAACAGGATCCCGAGCAGCAGCGAGTTCCCGACGATATTTATGAGAGACATCAGTCTTCCTTCGGAATACTGGTCATTATTCCTGTCATCCTGCGGCAATTTGTCGTCATCCTCCCGAATGAAGCTTCAGTATATGCGAAATCGTTTTCGCATTTCGTAAATCAAAAACTCCATGATGCATTCGTTTTTACCGAATCGTGCATTTATAAGGAGCTCTGATATGCATTATATCATTTAATTGACTAACGCACAAGGAAAAGGTCGCCCATATTTTGAACATATTGCACAATCAGCGCTTTTTCATCGAAGATTTGCGATAAATCGTTTTCGTAGCGATCAAAATTTTTTCCGGAGGGAAGTCGGGATTCTCTATCCTCCAGATCAGCTGCTGTACCAGTCTCTTGCCGAGCATCTGATGATGGATGGATACCGTCGTAAGCCTCGGCTCAACCTGCGTAAGGACTTCTTCGTTATCAAAACCGGTGACCGCTACGTCGGTCGGGCACTTAAGCCCCTTCTTCGCGAGCGCCCTGATGCACTTTAAGGCAATGTCGTCGTTAGAGCAGACTATGGCTTCGGGCATATAGGAGAAGCCTGCCACGATCCTCTCTACCTCGGCGTTTGAATACATTTCGGGAAGATGTTCATTAAAGATCACGCGTCTGTCGATCTGCATGCCGTTTTCGGAAAGCGCCGCGCAATAGCCCATGTAGCGCTGTCTGATCGTTTCGCAGTAAGTAGTGTCGCCGATAAAGCCGATGGACCTGACGCCCTGCGCGATAAGGCTCTCGGTGATCTGCTTCACGCTGTTCCTGCCCTCGCAGATGACTGAATCGCAGTTATGTTCAAGATCGAAATCTCCGGCCGGACAGTCAAGAAAAACGGTCGGAAGCTTCTTTTTCAGAATTTCCTGAGTAAATTCGGGTTTAAAAACACTCATGAGGATGACCGCGTCTACGCCGTCCTGGAAATCGCGCGGAAGCACAAGCTCCGCCTCGTCTTCCGCAGAGACAAAGTTCAGGCGCATACGGCAGTTATTGCGGTTAAGCTCGTCCGAGATACCGACCACGATCGTGTTCCAGAATACGGAAAGCTCTCTTCTCGCAAGAATGATCACGGTCTTATTATCTACGGAATTATCGACAAGCTTATACTCCTCGAGGATCTGGGGACTCATCTTCTGATATCCCATCTCCCAGGCCTTCTTGATAACGGACATGCGGGTATCGTACGCAACAGTATCGCTGTTCGTAAGAGCCTTTGCGACAGTATTGCGCGACAGTCCCAATTCAGCCGCGATGTTCTGTATCGTAACCTTTTTGATCATAAAATGCACACCTCATACATGTTATGCACACAGTATATAATACATTTTGTGCATTTTCAAGTGCATTTTTAAATTTTTGCACAACTAAAAGTTCAAAAAAAACAGACTTTTGCAAAAAAATATACAAAAGTCTGCTCAATAATTTATTTTTCCCTGTATAATTCCATTATGCGCCTGACGGCATCCCGCAGGCTGATATTCTCAACCTCGGCGTCGGCCCATTCGGTGTAGAAACGGCCCCGCTCCTCGAAGAGCTTCTCCACGCCCTTACCCGCCGAAAGCGGTCTTCCTTTCACCGAAAGCTTCTCAAGATCGCGCTTAAGATATACGATGAATCCAAGATTTTTCAGCACAGGAAGGTTCTCTGCCCGTGTCACGACGCCGCCGCCCGTGGCTATGCATGCACGTTCGTCCGGCTTAAGACTTTTCAGCACTTCGCTCTCCCGGCGCCTGAATTCCTGCTCTCCGAACTCTGTAATGCATTCGGCCGGAGTGATACCGTACTGTTTCAGGAATTCCTCGTCCGCGTCAATGATCCTGAATCCGTGCTCCTTTGAAAGGATCTTCGATACCGTCGATTTGCCGCAGCCCGGCATCCCGATCAGTACGATGTTCTTGAGCCCCCGCGTTCCCGGTCCCGTGTCTTTCCCGCTGTCGTCATGCAGGATGCAGCTTTGCAGCAGCCTGCGCCTCAGTTCTTCATTCACCGTAAATACATCCTGTTCTTTATTCTTTTTCGGGCCTTGTGAGACCGAAATGCAGATAGCCTTCCTTCGTGACGATCCTTCCTCTGGGTGTCCTCGCGATCAGTCCCGACTGCACCAGATACGGCTCATAGACCTCCTCAACGGTGCCCGCGTCCTCTCCGATCGTCGTAGCGACAGCTTCGATGCCGACCGGTCCCCCGTCGAACTTATCGATCATCGTGTGAAGTATCGCGCGGTCAATATTATCGAGTCCGAGCCTGTCGACCTCCATCAGGTCGAGCGCGTAATTCGCCACATCAAGCGTTATCTTTCCGTCATATTTGATCTGAGCGAAATCACGCATCCTCTTCAGCAGTCTGTTCGCGAGACGGGGAGTTCCCCTCGAACGGCGCGCAAGTTCCTTCGCCCCGTCCGGATCGATGGTCACGCCGAGTACCTCTGCGGATCTGTTTATAATGCACTCGAGTTCGTCTATCGTATAGAATTCCAGCCTGTGGATCACGCCGAAACGGTCCCGGAGCGGTGCCGTCAGCATTCCTGCTCTGGTGGTCGCGCCCACGAGCGTAAAATGAGGCAGATCGAGCCTTATCGACTTTGCCGCGGCTCCTCTTCCGATCACGATATCTATGCAGAAATCTTCCATCGCGGGATACAGCAGCTCCTCAACCTGACGGTTCAGCCTGTGTATCTCATCTATAAAGAGAATATCGCCTTCCCTGAGATTGTTAAGTATCGCGGCCATGTCTCCGGCTTTTTCGATCGCGGGACCGGCCGTGGTCTTGATGTTCACGCCCATCTCATTAGCGATGATGCCGGCCAGCGTCGTTTTGCCGAGGCCGGGAGGTCCGAAAAGAAGCACATGATCCAAAGCCTCGCCTCTCTGTTTCGCGGCCTCGATATAGACCTTAAGATTCTCCTTGGCCTTCTTCTGTCCTATATAATCCTGCAGCAGCTGGGGTCTTAAGCTCCCCTCGATGCTGCTGTCCTCGACCGTGAATTCGGTCGTGATCATCCTTTTTGCCATATTTCAAACAATCTCCGTCAGATATACTTCAATGCCGCCTTAAGCAGCTGTTCCACCGTAATGCCGTCCTCCGCGGGCACGCTGCGTACCGCCTTTAACGCCTCGCTCGATGAATACCCGAGCGCCGTGAGCGCCTGCACTGCTTCGTTCTTTATCTCTGCAGCTTCTCCGGTCTCCTGAGCGGGCTTTGCCGACGCGGC
>JAFZKM010000146.1 GCA_017553665.1 Lachnospiraceae bacterium | reverse complement strand
ATTACAGGTTCAAATCTCAATCTTATATCCGGAAGAGATTTTAGTGTATAGTAGTAGTTCGTGAGCCAGTCCTCACCCTGACCCGGATCATTTACGCCATCAGCCGGCGGCGCGAAGATCTTAAATGAGAGCTTCGTACCCGCCGGTATCTTTTTGCCGTAAAAAGCGGGCATGAAGTCAATGAATTTAGCGCCGGGAGCCTTGTAGAACCAGCGTCCGTTCAGCTCGAGCATGAGGTTCGCGTCAACAAGATCACCGGTAAAGCTTGCCTCCGCGAATACCGGATCTCCTTCGAATTCAAGTTCCATCGCGATGCCTTCGGAATCCTCCGATCCGCCCCAGCGCAGAGTCGCGGGCAGTTTCGTTTCTCCGCAGTCCTCACATCCGGGCTTAAAGAAATCATCATCGATGATATCCCTGTATACGGGAAGCAGCGGCCATTCAATGCCGTTCGCGGTATTGTTCGGATCCGTAAATTCCAGTCCCAGTCTTCCGTCGTCCCTGAACTGATAGAGCGTTATGCCCGCGCAGGTTTTATCCGGATCGTTCCTGACCATCTCATAGAAATCCTTCATGATCTCGGCCTGTCTGTAAGCACCGGTTACATCGCCGTCCACATTGAGTTCGGAAAGAACGAACGGCTTCTTCACTCCGTAAATCTCCACATAACGCTTATAGGTCGCCTTCATCCTGTCAAATACGGTCTTGCTTCCCATGAGCATGTGCTGGCTGTTCGTCTTCTCGGCGACTTCATAGGGCCATCCCCAGTTTAGCGCGATGTAATTGTCCATGGACCAGAAATCGGTCACTCTTCCTGCCTCCATGAACTCCTCTTCCTTGTCTATCACGGGATTCTCGAGATCAAAGACCATGCCTGCGCAAAGGATGATCTTTACCTGCGGAGCGATAAGGCTCAGAACCTTCTTGAACCTTACGAAGAAATCCGCGATCTCCTTATATGTCGATCTCTTTGTATACGCGAACCATGTACCCGTGCATTCGTGATTCAGTCTCAGCATCATCCTGCCGTAGGGCTTTAAGTCTTCCGCTATCGCGGCTATCTGCGCGTCGCTGATGTGCGGATCGCAGGTAAGCGTCAGGATAACATCCTGTCCGTGTCTGCGCACATCCTTCATGAAATTAAACGGCTCACCCTCGCGGTTTCCCTCAAGTCCGCCCTGATAGGGAAAATAATTATCATACGGATATGCCCATGCATAATCAACCTCTTTGTCCGCAAAGGCATCCTGCGCTCTCGCGGGCCAGCCTTCATCAAGCGGATAATAGCAATACATGAGATTTATGGCGCGATGAGGCCTGTTCAGCCTGCTCAGGATATAGTCCTGATCCACATAGAAGCCTCTCTCGCTGCCGTCGCCGAGATCCACCGCGCACTGCGCCGGTGTAAGTCTGATTTTCGTGATCTTTTCGGAACCGCTCATTTTTACCTCCTCCAATTAAATCTGCTTCTTTACTATCGTGTACTCGTTGCCCCTCCTGTAGAACGGGCAGGTGTAATGCGGATCTTCCGCCATCCTCGCGCAGTCGTCCTCATCAAAATTCGCCTGCGCGCAGTAGTATTCCTCATATTCCTCGTCATATTCATAATACATGCAGTCATCGCATGTTGCTGCGGGATTTTTTCGAGCCATTTTGCATTCCTTTCCTGCGGTCCGGAGTATTTTTTTGTTTCCTCGGCGGGATCAGGCATTTCGAATGATCGAAACCGATCAGATCAGCCCTTCCGCATTTTAACAGCGCTTCTTTTACGAGCTCGTAGTTCTCGGGCTTCCGGTACTGTATCAGCGCCCTCTGCATCGCCTTCTCATGAGTCGATTTCGGGATGTAGACCTTCTGCATCGTACGCGGGTCGAGTCCCGTGTAATACATGACCGTGGAAATGGTAGAAGGCGTCGGATAATAATCCTGTACCTGCTCGGGCATATATCCCAGGTCCCTTACGGCCTCGGCGAGCGCGATCGCGTCCTCCAAAGTCGAGCCGGGATGCGAGGACATCAGATAAGGCACCGCGAACTGTTCCATACCCAGGGATCTGTTCACCCTGTCGTACATCTTCAAAAATGAGGCGTATACCTCCGCTTTCGGCTTACCCATAAGAGAGAGAACATTCGTCGATACATGCTCCGGAGCCACGCGCAGCTGTCCGCTCACGTGGTATTTGCAGAGCTCCCGAAGGAAAGCCTCTCCGTTCGGATCTGCCAGGATATAGTCGAAGCGAAGTCCGGAGCGCACAAATACCTTCTTTACCTTCGGTATCTTGCGCAGCTTCCGGAGCAGCTCCAGATAATCCTTATGATCAGCGTGAACGTTCCTGCAGACCTCGGGGAAAAGACACTGCTTATTCGGACATACGCCCTTAGTCAGCTGTTTGGAGCAGGCAGGTCCCCTGAAATTCGCGGTCGGACCGCCAACATCATGAATATAGCCCTTGAAATCCGGCGACTCCGTCATGGCTTCCGCTTCTTTTACAAGAGAATCATGGCTGCGGACCTGCACGATCCTTCCCTGATGGAAGGTCAGCGCGCAGAAGCTGCAGCCGCCGAAGCAGCCGCGGTTGCTCGTCAGCGAGAATTTGATCTCGCTGATCGCCGGAACTCCGCCCTCCGCGTCATACGATGGATGGTAATCGTTCATATACGGAAGTTCGTAAACATCATCGAACTCTTCGGTCGTGAGCGGCCTCTGAGGCGGATTCTGCACCACGTAACGGTTCTGTCCGTACTGCTCGATAAGAGGCTTCGCGGTCACGAAATCCGTATTGACATATTGCGTATAAAAACTCTTCGCGTATGCAGCGCGGTCGGTTGATACGGTATCGTAATCCGGGAGCATAATGCCTTCATTTACGGAGGAAATATCCCTGGTCTTATAAACCGTACCCCTGACAAACGTAATATCACCGACATCGATCCCCGCGGCGAGCGCGTCCGCGATCTCCACGATCGCAAGCTCACCCATTCCGTAAATGAGCAGATCGGCGCCCGAATCGAGCAGCACCGACCTCTTCATCTTATCCGACCAGTAATCGTAATGTCCGAGGCGGCGAAGACTCGCTTCGATGCCTCCGATCACTACGGGTACACCTTTAAAGCGCTTCTTGATCAGATTGCAGTATACGACCGTCGCGTAATCGGGACGCTTTCCGGTCTTTCCGCCGGGTGTATACGCGTCCTGCGAACGGTGCTTTTTATTGACCGTATAATGATTCACCATGGAATCCATGTTGCCGGCGCTGACCAGAAAACCGAGCTTCGGACGTCCGAACAGCGCTACGCTCTCCGCGTCGGTCCAATCGGGCTGCGAGATGATCGCGACCTTATAGCCGTGCGCCTCAAGGACCCTGCTTATGATCGCTGGGCCGAACGATGAATGATCCACATAGGCATCACCTATCACATATACAAAATCGATCTCATCCCAGCCGCGCGCTGCGGCGTCTTCGGGACAAACAGGCAGAAAACCCTTCATCATCATTCTCCGATCGCGGTATATTTAACCTTTGACGCAGGCAGGAATTTCGCCAGCGCAGCTTCGAAATCGCTGCTCTTGAACGGCTTCGTGATATAGCTGTCAAAGCCCTCCTCAAGATAATGCTCGCGCGCACCCGCGATCGCGTCCGCAGTAAGGCAGATAACGGGAGTTTCATGGTTCAGCCCGTTCTCCTGCTTCTTTATCAGATGCATGGCTTCGGTTCCGTCCATCAGCGGCATGCGAATATCCATGAGTATCAGATCGTACGCGGTCTTTTCGGTCTTAGCGAGAGCCTCTCTTCCGCTCGATGCCGTATCTATCTGTATTCCGGTAGTCTTTAAGAGACCTTTTACCACAACGAGGTTCACTGCCGTATCGTCAACTACCAGAATCCGGGCATCCGGCGCGGTAAACAGAGCCCTGTAGCCGTGTTCGCGGCTCCTGTTCTCCTCCGTACGCCTTCTGAAATCACCGAGTGATTCCTCGCCGACTGCCTTCTGTGGAATGGTCAGATGGAAAGTGGTTCCCTCTCCGTATATACTGTTGACATCTACAGTTCCCTTCATGAGGTTCATCAGACTGTTGACTATAGGCAGTCCGAGGCCCGTTCCTTCGATGGACTTGTTGCGTTCCTTGTCAAGACGGTCGAACTTATTGAAAAGCCTGCCCATATCCTCTTCCCTGATACCTATGCCCGTATCGGAAATATCGATAAACAGGTCAATATCATGTCCGGCCAGCTCATAAGCGACCTCAAGCTTTACATAACCCTTTTCGGTGTACTTTACGGCGTTGTTCAGAAGGTTTACCAGGATCTGCCTTATTCTGGTCTCGTCGCCGTAGAGCCTGTCGGGCATGCTTTCGTCTGCGCTCCACTCAAACATCAGGCCTTTCGCTTCGGCCTTCGGAAGTATCAGATTGACCGTATCCTGAAGCAGTGTTCCGAAACTGTATTCTCCGAGCACGAGCTCCATCCTTCCCGCTTCGATCTTTGAGATATCGAGTATATCGTTAATGATGGAAAGAAGAGTCTTTCCCGAGCTGTCGATATTCTTGGCGTATCCGAGAATTGCTCTGTCCTCGCATTCCCTGAGGATCATCTCATTCATTCCGATAACGGCATTGATGGGCGTCCTGATCTCATGCGACATATCCGCGAGGAATTCCGACTTCGTGCGGTTCGCTTCGTCCGCCCTGGCCTTTTCCTTTTCCAGCTCCGAAAGCGTTTTTAAAAGCAGTTTGTAATCGGGTGTCTCAACTCCGATGTAGAATACATAAAGACCTATGGCAACACCGAAATAGTTGAGCAGAATACCGGTCTTATTAAACATTTCAAGAACGATACCCGAGATAGTCAGCATAAAAGCGACGATCGAAGTGCTCAGAGCTCTTCCGTTCAATTCCTTTCGATGTACGACAAACAGCGCCGCGCTGTAGAAAATGAAATAGAGTTCAAACGCGAAGGCGATAAGAAACCTGAACCAGGGGTTAAGCGCATAGATATCCCGCGTCTCATCCGGGAACGCAACCCTGTAAATATAGCAGCCAAACACCATAAAGATCGACACGACCATCAGGATAACGTTTATCCTTGAGACTAAAAGCCATCTGCGTGACCTGTCCTTGAAATAAGTTTCGGCATATCGTGAGAAAAAGAATGACAGCATGATGTTCGTCAGCAGCGTCAGCAGCAGAAGAAGCAGGCCCACCTGATCTGAGATCCGGATCAGTCCTACCCTTCTGAGGCATTCATCCAGACATGTTATGACCATTCCGACGAGCATGATGACACAAAAGGCCAGGAATTTGTTGTTTCGCTGCTCTTTTCTTCTGTAATCCGCCGCTATCAGCACGCAAAGCGCCAGATCAAAGATCAGAGCGGCAACAGTCATCGATATGTGTGTTAAAGCAAGCTGTACTTTCGGATCCATCGGAAGTCTCCTTTCAGAAACCGATCCTGTTGTGATCGCCTATCTTCTCGCTGAATTCCCTGTCAAGCGAAGCGGCGGTGAAATCCTCTTTTTTCAGTATGAAATCATTCCTGCCTTCAAGTGAGGCGCGAAGGGCCGCCTTTGACCAGGTGCGTTCATACAGGTTTCTTACAAAGCGGGCGTTCGAGAATTCACGGGCACTCATATATTCGTCCGTAAGCGCGAGGAAATACTCCTTCGCTGCGGCTTCAAGATCTTCTGTGTAAGTAAAGTGCTTCTTTACCATCAGCATAAAGATCTCAAACAGCTGCTCTCTCGTATAATTCTCGAAATGAAGCATGATCGGCATACGGCTTCTCAGGCCCTCGTTCATCTTCATCAGACGGTCCATATCGTCAGTGTATCCGGCCATTACCACGAGCATATCGTCGCGGTGATTCTCCATCTCGGCGACCAGAGTCGTGACAGCTTCTCTTCCGTAATCGTTGTCTCCGGGTCCGCCGGAGCTGTAGAGCGCGTAGGCCTCATCGATGAAGAGTACCGATCCGTACGCGTCACGGCAGATAGCCGAGGTCTTTACCGCGGTCTGTCCGACATATTCAGCTACGAGATCACGTCCCGAATACTCAAAGAAACCTCCCTTTCTGAGTATGCCCTCTTCCCTGAATATCTCTCCGAGTATCATCGCGACAGTAGTTTTTCCGGTACCGGGAGCTCCGGTGAATCTCATATGAATGCAGGGCCGGTCGAGTTTCTCATTCCCGGCGGAAACCTTGACCTGAGCCACGATCTCCTTTACTCTCTCGATGATCTTCTCCATGCCGATCAGTTCTTCGGGCGCGGCGTAGCCCTTAGAATATGATCTGCCGTAGGCTACGACATCCTTAACGTCATCCGCGACGATATTGTCGCTGTCGGGTTTCTCTCCCTTTCCGAGCAGCTCCGCTTCTTTATTTGTCTTTTTCAGGATCATCTCGATCGCGATCTTCTCTGCGGTCTTAAAGCCGTAGAAACGGCCGTCGCGCTTCTCATCGTGGATCTTGTCGAGGATCAGCTGGATGAGCCCGGTATCCGGACAATAATCGGTTTCATTGATGGTATTCCAGACCGTTTCGAGCACAACGCATTCATTGAGCGGCGGAACCTTTACCACACGCACGAGCATCGCGTCCTCAAGGATGCCCGCGATCTCGTCGAGCGCCTTCTTCTCAAGGAACGGAACCCTGAATACAAATACATAGTTCTCCTGATAAGGCTCCATGCGCTTTAAGAAATCTCTGAGCTGGTCCTTTCGCTTGCCCTCAAGGAAATAAGAAATGTCTATGCCGAGAGCGCTGTATTGTCTGTCATAGCGGTTGCTCTCCAGCTGGGAAATGAAATCGTCAACGCTCGTGCATCCGCCTTCATCCGATTCCTTGCCGATGATGATCTCGGCGTGTTTGCTGCGGTGCTCTACTGTTTCCTGCTCTTCCTCTGATTCCCCGCCGGCTTCTTCCGGCTTCTCCGAATCTGCCTCATCCCTTGTAACATACCTTTTCATGTTCTCGTCGGGATCCTCGGGAAATACCCACATGGTCCTCATGAAATGGGAAAGCGATCCGAGCAGCGTACTGAAGCCGCAGCCGCGGTCGATCGCGAACAGATAGTTCTGCTTAATGAAGAACTTCCTGCCTCCTCTGTCGTCAAGGATCGGGAAACTCTCGGATATCTCCGCGCAAAGACGCTGATAATCGTTCACTCCGTAATATTTCATGATGGCATCGAGCGTTTTGTTCAGTATGTCATCATCTGTATATCTTGATATGATGAGCTCAGGCTCTTCCACGGCATCTGTAAATGCTTCGCGCCAGGCATTCAGCACTGTCGAGCGGCAGCTTTCCATATTCTTTGCCTTCAGTTTAAGTACAGCGAACGTAAACCTGTACAGGATAAGTTCAGCCTGCGCCGCCGCATCGATAAACTCGACAAAAGTCGGCCAGAACGCGCCGAGCATCTCAAGTCTCTCCGCCGCGAACGCGTAATCCGGGCACACTCTCACACGGAACTCAGTCATACCGACTGCCTCACTATTATTTCCATCTCTTTTAAACAGCATGCGAACCCCCACACTAACGTTTGATATCCTCTATTCTACCACAATCAATTCCTTCTGAAAAGACAGAGGGGATGGAACTTCCGTCCCTATTATACCGCCAAACAGGTGCAGGCGCTGCAGATGAAACTTCCGGGACCCGTTGAGGACGCCGGTACTTATCGACCGTATTATGGTCGATTATGTACCGCTGCGTCCGAAAAGGAGCGGGAGCGTGTGCCCGGAAGTTTTATCGTCGCCGCCTGCACCGTCCCGTGAATACAAAGAGGGGACGGAAGTTCCGTCCCCTCTGGATCCTCAGCACAATCTTACTTAAGGATATATATCTTATCAAACATGTCTTTGTTCGCCTCGATCTCTTCGGTTGTTCCGATGACCGCGGTGCCCATGTTCTCAAATGCTTCTCTTACTGCAGGGATCGCAGCGATGATATCGTCGACGGTCAGTTCCTGAATAGCCTTAGCGATATCGTACGCGGGATTGTGTCCCTCTCCGGAAGCTACATAGTAGAGGTTCTCGTTAGCCATGTTCCACTTGCCCGTGGGAGTGATCAGCTGCGAGATGAGCTGAAGCTTGTAGCCGTCAAGGTATTCCTCCGTGATCAGTCCTGCCAGATACTCCAGATAATCGGGAGTAGCGAGGATCGTTTCAAACGGTCCCGCGAACTCGGGCGATCTGTACAGCTGCGCGTAGATAACGCCGTCTGATGTCGCTCCGCAGTAAGCGCCGTAAGCGCCGAGCACATATCTGAACTGAGGAATGTATATCTCATTGCTGAGCATCGCGAGTCCAACCATCTCGGCCGCTCTTTCCTTAACCGTCGCCGCATCCGGGCAGTAGACCGAAAGAAGGAACGCTGCCTGAGTGTTCATCTCGATTCCGACATTCTTGGGCGTCATCTTGATGTTCATGATGCTGCCCTCTTTGTACTTCTTGTTCTTCTTGGGAAGACGCGCAAGCATGGACTCAACTGAAGCCTTTCTCGATTCCTTGCTGCCCACAACGCGGATCACCGCGTTCTGACGCTTCACGACATCCTTCATCGACTTCTGCATCTTGTTGATGAATCTGGTGAAGTTTTCCTCGCTTGCGATGGCGTTCTTCAGGAAGTTGTACTCATTGATACCGTTCAGGTAACGGCTCAGGGCATATGACTTGCTGGTAGGTCCTCCGGCGAGGGCTGAAAGATTGCCGTTCATGTTGCCTGGATCGGAGAATGTGCCTACCGAGTAGCTGATGATCTGAGCGATATATGCCGCATTGTAATCATCCTTGACATCGGTGTTGTAGAGCATGTCAAATACGTGATCGAGCGCCTTCTCCAGATTGTCATTGAATGCGTAGAAGGATACCACAAGGCAGGGGATCTCCTTGCCGTCGATAGTCTGGTAAGCGATACGGGCGCTGAATGAGTTAACATACTTTCTCGAATCGTTCGTTACCTGCTCCTGTGTGCGTGTCGTTGTGGACATGCCGAGGAAGCCTAAGTATTCGTTCAGATGCTTAACCTTTGTCTTTGAAAGATTCGAGATATCAAATGAATATCTGTAGAACGATACGTCGCTGTCGATATTCGCGGTGCAGATGGTAACACCGTTCTTCTTTGTGATCTGAGTGTCGTATACGGGGCTCTCGATCTCAAGCTTGGACGCTTCTGCCGTAACCAGCTTCGCAAGAGTCGCGTCGTCGGATTCGGTGCCTTCGTTCCAGGTGTTATATGCGGTATTCTGCTCGATGAGCTTTTTGAGCTCCTTCTTGCTCATGGAAGCCTTCTTATCCGCAAGCTTCTTCGCGAGAGCGGCATCCTTTTCTTCCGCAAGGCCGGGCTTGGGGGTAACTGCGTAAAGAAGCTTGTTGCTGTTCTTTACAACAGAAGTATTGAACAGGGTAAGCAGCTTGTCGTTATCAACGATGTCCCTTACCTTATCCATGATCGCGCCGTCAAGGATCATGCCTTCGATATCCTGCGCCTCAATGGCTCTGGTGATCGCTGAAACGCATGATACACCGATGCCGTTGGTGTTGAGCGCAAGCTCATTGGCAAGAGCTTCCTCTTCAAACATGCAGTCAAGAGTCTCTTTGTCGAGAGTCGACTTAACGATCGCCTTGAATTCCTTGTCAACGATCTGCTTGAACTCTTCCGCGCGTGAGGTGTCCGCGTCATAAGCGTAAACAAGGAACTGACGCTGGTCACCGAGACTGTAGGGTGAAAGAACGTAAGCCGAACCGATGCCCGATGCGTTAAGAGCCTGCATGATGGGCGAGGTGATCTCGTTTTCGTAGCTTGCGAGGATCGAGAGCGCGTTATACTCCGCATAGCTCAATGTATCGGGGAGATCCCAGATATAGAGCAGACGGCCCGAAGTGTCCTCGGTGTCTGCCGATACGGGGAACTCATCGTATACGATGCCCTGATCGCCCTTCGGAACGTAAGCTGCGGGAGCCTTGAACTCTTCTCTCTCGAACTCGCCGAAATACGAATCAAACTTCGCGAGCCACTGATCGTAATCGATGTCGCCGTAAACAACTACGGAACAATTCGAAGGATGATAGCACTCATTGTAGAATTTAATGAGGTCCTCATAGGTGATGTCCAGAATGTTCTCCGGTACGCCGCCGCTGATATAGCCGTAGTTAGAGTCGGGATACAGATTTCTGAACACATAATTCAGAGTATATGAATCAAGGTCCGAAAGAGAACCCTTCATCTCGTTGTAAACAACACCGGTAACGTCGAGAGGATCGTTCTCGTCAGCAAGAACATATCTCCAAGCCTCACGGTAGAAGTAGTTGGGATCGTTCCTTACCGCTCCGTGGAAAGAGCAGTCAAGATAGTAATCCGCGCTGTTCATGAGTTCCTGCTCGTCAAGAGACGCAACATAATAGTTGGTCGACGAATGCCATGTGGTAGCGTTGATATCGGTAATGAATCCCTGCGATGACAGGTCGAAGAATACATCAAGTCCGGGATACTTCTCGCTGGCCGCGCAGCAGGAATGCTCGAGGATATGCAGCCTTCCGGTGTCATCCGAAGGCTCTGTCTTGAACAGGATTCCGAATGCCCTCTCGGGGTCGCTGTTTACGAGCATATAGACCTTCGCGCCGGTCTTGTCATGCTCCCAAACCTGAAGATATCCTTCTTCGGCATCTTCCTCCGAAAGAACCTTAAGTGTAAAGCCGTGTGCCTTTGCTCCCACCGCAAGCCTTGTGGCTATGAGCATGGGTGTCTCGTCGGCGCGAACCTTTACGCTGCCGTCGCCGATGCAAAAGCTTCCGATTGCCAGCATGAACGCTATAATAAGCGCTGTCAGTCTGGTGAATCTCTTCATTTTTTATTCCTCCTTGTTGATGATCTGAGCGTCGATAAGACGCTTTTGGTTTTACTCCCGAAGAGTATTATATTACGCAAATGCGGTCATGTAAAACCATAAATCATTAAAAGTCAATTAAATCATGCGAAAAATGCAAATCAGAGTTTCCTTTTTTGCGTCTCCGCGTATATAATATACGCAAAGACAAAGCAAGAACCGGAACTGACGATTCTCAGCAAGTTTACTTGCATGGGAAGAAAGTGGGGAATATATGAGTTTCGTTGAATTCGAACATGTAAAAAAGACCTATCATATGGGCGAAATGGATATAGAAGCTCTCCGTGACGTAAATTTCTGCGTCGAGAAGGGCGAGTTTGCCGTCATCGTAGGCGCGAGCGGCGCAGGAAAGACCACCATCCTGAACATTCTCGGCGGTATGGATACCGCCACCTCCGGCCGCGTGATGCTTGACGGCGAAGAGGTTTCCGCGTTCAATTCACTGCGTCTCACCACT
>JAFZKM010000145.1 GCA_017553665.1 Lachnospiraceae bacterium | reverse complement strand
TTAAACAGCATCGTCGAGCCTTCGGGAGTGTGGAGCACTTCCGGATGGAACTGGATCAGGTAGAGCTTTTTATCGGTGTTTTCAGCCGCAGCGTAGGGACAATTGTCTGTATGGGCAATGCCCGTAAATCCCGGAGCGAGCTTCGAAATATAATCAAAATGGCTCATCCAGCACTGTGTATGCGGAGTAACTCCGGCAAAAAGCGCCGATGAGGGATCGACATCGACCTCGGTCTTGCCGTATTCGCGAGCCGAGGCACGCTCTACTTTGCCGCCGAGCAGAAGGCTCATCAGCTGTGCGCCGTAGCAGAGGCCGAGTACGGGAATGCCCAGATCAAACAATTCGGGCGAACAGGTCGCGGCGCCTTCCTCGTAGCAGCTTGAGGGGCCGCCGGTGAGGATGATCCCTTTCGGGTTCATGGCCCTGATCTTCTCAAGGTCGGTCTTGTAGGAATAGATCTCGCAGTACACATTGCATTCGCGTACGCGGCGGGCGATCAGCTGATTGTACTGACCGCCGAAATCGATGACTATTACCAGTTCCTTATCCATTTAAATAGTTCCTCCTGTTTAGATGGAATTGTGAATGAGCAGGTTACAGATTGATATCGGGACTGCCTTCCCTGACATTCTTCAGGAGCGGCTCGATCTCGTTCAGATAATTCTCGACCTGTTCGGGACAACGGCCGATGTAGAGCGAGGGTTCAAGCACTGCTTCGATCTCCTCGCGCGTCATTCCGAACTCGGGATGTGAAGCGAGAAGCTCGGGAAGATTGCACGTCAGGCCTTCCTTCATGCGCGCGGTCGCGGTCATCGAATCCTGACGGATCAGCTCGTGCAGCTGCTGACGGTCTCCGCCGCGCTTAACGGCCTCCATGAGGATGTTCTCCGTAGCGGAGAAAGGCAGATATTCCATGATCGTGCGCTCAACGATCTTTTTATTTACGACCATGCCTGAAGTAACGTTCTGGGCGAGGCGGAGGATCGCGTCGGCGCAGAGGAAACCTTCGGGCATGGAAATGCGGCGGTTCGCGGAATCGTCAAGCGTGCGCTCCATCCACTGTACCGAAGCGGTCATCGGAGCGTTCAGCGCGTCGATCATCAGATAGCGCGCGAGTGAGCAGATGCGTTCGCTGCGCATGGGATTGCGCTTGTAAGCCATGGCCGAGGAACCGATCTGGTTCTTCTCGAAGGGCTCTTCGATCTGTCTGTCGTGCTGGAGCAGGCGGATATCGTTCGCCATGCGGTAGCAGCTCTGCGCGATGGAAGAGAGCGCGTTGAGGATCCTGCTGTCAAATTTGCGGGGATATGTCTGGCCGCAAACGCTGAAGGTGCGGTCAAATCCGAATTCGCCGCAGATCATGCGGTTCATTTCATCGATCTTTGAAGTGTCGCCCTCGAACAGTTCCATGAAGCTGGCCTCGGTGCCTGTGGTTCCGCGGCATCCGAGCATTTTCATCGAGCCGATCACGAAATCAAGTTCCTCGAGATCGGAGGCGAAATCCTGAAGCCAGAGAGTCGCGCGCTTGCCCATAGTAACGGGCTGGGCGGGCTGGTAATGAGTGTAGCCGAGAGTCGGGAGATCCTTGTATTCCTTCGCGAAATCGCTGAGATTCCGGATGACCTTAAGGAGCTCGCCGCGCAGATAAACAAGTCCGTCGCGGTAGATCACGATGTCGGCGTTGTCGGTAACATAGCAGCTGGTAGCGCCCAGATGGATAATGCCGGCTGCGGCGGGCGCTGCTTTGCCGTAGGTGTAGACATGTGCCATAACATCATGCCTTACCTCTTTTTCACGGGCAGCGGCCGTTTCGAAATCAATGTCGGTGATATGCGCTTCGAGCTCCGCAACCTGTTCTTCGGTGATAGGGAGCCCGAGCTTATGCTCGGCACGCGCGAGCGCAACCCAGAGCCTGCGCCAGGTTTCGATCCTGGTCTGCGAAGAGAAGAGCTTCAGCATGTAGTCGGAAGCGTAACGCGAGGCTAAAGGTGAATTGTATTTATCGTCCATCGGAAGAAAGTCCTTTCTGTATCGGTCATCGCCGCGCCGCGGCATTTGCTTATGCGTCAACGCTTGATATACGCGTCTCTTTCGGCACCGACCGAAACATAGGTGATGCGGCAGCCGATCGCTCTTTCGATAAGTTCAACATAATTGCGCGCCTGAACGGGGAGGTCCTCCCACTTTCTGACGCCCGAGATATCACAGTTCCAGCCGTCCACGTACTCGATCACGGGCTTTGCCTCCGCGAGGGCGGTGGGGAACGGGAACTCGTCCGTCTGCTCGCCGTTTAAGATGTAATGCGTGCAAACGGGGATCTTTTCCATGTAGCTTAAAACGTCGATCTTTGTGAGCGCGATGTCGGTCGCGCCCTGAACCTCAACGCCGTATCTGGTGGCAACGAGGTCGATCGGGCCTACACGGCGGGGACGTCCGGTCTTTGCGCCGTATTCGCCGCCTGCTTCACGGAGTTTGTCGGCTTCTTCGCCGAACCACTCACAGGTGAAGGGACCTTCGCCGACGCAGGTCGAATATGCTTTTACAACGCCTACCACGGTGTCGATCTTAACGGACGGAAGACCGGAGCCGATCGGAGCGTAAGCTGCGGTGGTGTTGGATGATGTCGTGAAAGGATGGATGCCGTAATCAAGGTCACGCAGGGATCCGAGCTGTGCCTCGAAAAGGATCTTTTTGCCGTTCTTCTGCGCGTCGCGGAGAATCGCGCCGGTGTTGCAGATGTAGGGTTTGAGTTTCTCGCCGAACTCTTTGAACCAGTCGAGCATCTCGTCGAGCGTTACGGCCTTCGCGCCGTAAACCTTTGTGAGCGTAAGGTTCTTCCACTCGATCAGGTCCTCAAGGTGAGCCTTTAAGTGCTCGGGATAGAAGAGCTCTCCCGCGAGAATGGTCTTTTTCTGATATTTATCCGAATAGAAAGGGGCAATGCCCTGTTTTGTCGAACCGAATTTCTTGTCCGCGAGACGTGCCTCTTCGAGTCCGTCGAGATCGCGGTGCCAGGGAAGAAGGAGAGATGCCCTGTCGCTGATGCGGAGTTTGTCGGGACCGACGCTCACGCCCTGCTTTTCGACAGTCTGTATCTCGTTCCAGAGGTTCTCGAGATCGAGAGCTACGCCGTTGCCGAGAATATTCATGACGCCGGGTCTGAAAATGCCGGAAGGCAGAAGATGAAGAGCGAATTTGCCGAACTCATTGATAACGGTGTGGCCCGCGTTGCCGCCGCCCTGATATCTTACAACGACGTCATAGCTTTCGGTCAGAAGGTCCACCATGCGGCCCTTTCCTTCATCGCCCCAGTTGATTCCTACGATTGCGCAATTAGACATGATATAAAAATCTCCTTTGAAAAAATGGATATGATCAAACCACCACAAAAGCATAGCATAAATGGCAGAAGAATACATCCTAAATATATTTTTAAATACCTAAAAGAATAGGGCGGTTTGTTATCACCGCCCTTAGTCTGTTCTGTTTCGGGATCAGTATGCGATTCCCTGTGCGAGCATTGCGTTCGCAACTTTCTTGAAGCCTGCGATGTTGGCGCCTGCAACGAGGTCCATGCCATCGGCGTACTTCTTGGAAGCATCGTAAATGTTGTGGAAGATGTTTACCATGATCTGGTTGAGCTTCGCGTCAACCTCTTCGAAGGTCCACATATATCTCATGGAGTTCTGGCTCATCTCGAGACCGGAGCATGCAACGCCGCCTGCGTTGGCTGCCTTCGCGGGAGCGAAGAGGATGCCGGCCTTCTGGAATACCTCGATGGCTTCGGGAGTGGAAGGCATGTTAGCGCCCTCGGCAACTGCCATTACGCCGTTCGAAACGAGAGCTCTTGCGGAGTCTTCGTTGATCTCGTTCTGTGTAGCGCAGGGAAGAGCGATGTCGCACTTGATGGTCCAGATGCCAGAGCAGCCCTCATGGTACTCGGAACCTGCAACGCGGGCCGCGTATTCCTTAATGCGCTGTCTCTTAACTTCCTTGATGTCCTTGATAACATCAAGGTTAACACCGTTGGGATCGTAAATGTATCCGTTTGAATCGCACATAGCGACAACCTTGCCGCCGAGCTGTGTAGCCTTCTGTGCAGCGTAGATCGCAACATTGCCCGCACCGGAGATGACAACGGTCTTGCCCTGGAAGCTCTCACCCTTCATGCACTTGAGCATTTCAGCGGTAAGATAGCAGAGGCCGTAACCCGTAGCTTCGGTTCTGGTGAAGGATCCGCCGAAATCAAGTCCCTTACCGGTAAGAACGCCGGTGAACTCGTTGCGGAGTCTCTTGTACTGACCGAAGAGGAAACCTACCTCACGTCCGCCTACACCGATATCACCTGCGGGAACGTCGGTGTCGGGACCGATATGCTTCGCGAGCTCGGTCATGAATGCCTGGCAGAAACGCATGATCTCGCCGTCGGACTTACCCTTGGGATCGAAATCGGAACCGCCCTTGCCGCCGCCCATGGGAAGACCGGTAAGGCTGTTCTTGAAGATCTGCTCGAAACCGAGGAACTTTATGATCGAAAGGTTTACCGAAGGATGGAAGCGGAGACCTCCCTTGTAAGGTCCGATAGCCGAATTGAACTGAATTCTGTAACCGCGGTTAACCTGAACCTTGCCTGCGTCGTCAACCCATGCAACGCGGAACATGATCTGTCTCTCGGGCTCAACGATCCTCTCAAGGATACCCTGCTCCTCGAGCTTGGGGTTCTCCTCGAGCAGGGGCTCGATGGTCATGAGAACTTCGCGTACTGCCTGCAGATACTCGGGCTGCTCCGAATTGGTTGCGGCGATCTTGTCATAAACCTTCTTAACGTACTGTGTCTTAAACATTTTATCTTTCTCCTTTTTCAATATTTTTCTTTTTTTAGAGGACATCTCGTGAACATAGTTCACTCGATGTCGCGTGCGCTTGGCACAAAAAAATAAAGGACCATGACAAAAAGAGGCATCCGGCCTCTTTGGACGTCATTGTCCCGTTGCAATGTACTTTACAACGTTAAAGTTAAAAAGTCAATAGTTATTCATAAAAAAAGAAAATTATTCAATCCTAAAAAAATTAAGGCTTTGAGGGCGTTTTTGGAGCATTGACATTACAGGGGAGTATCTGTTATAAAAAAATCTGTGGAGGAGGTAACGAACATGAAATACACAAAGGATGAAGTCTTACAGTATGTTAAGCAGGAAAATGTCTGGTTCATCAGGCTTGCTTTCTGCGATGTGTTCGGCAAACTGAAGAACATCGCGATCCTGCCGTCGGAGCTTGAGAGGGCTTTTGAGTACGGCATTGCCATCGATGCTTCCGCGATAGCGGGCTTCGGCGGAGATGTGCGCTCGGATCTTTTCCTTTATCCCGATCCGGCGACGCTTACATCGCTGCCCTGGAGATCCGAGGACGGAGGCGTTGTCCGCATGTTCTGTACCGTTAAATATCCCGACGGAAGGGTACTTGAGAGCGATTCGAGGTATCTTCTTGAAAAGGCGGTCGCTGACGCGAAGAAGGCGGGAGTTGAGTTCAATTTCGGCTCTGAGCTGGAATTCTACATGTTTAAGACCGACGCGGACGGACGTCCGACCTTTGATCCCTATGACAATGCCGGTTACATGGACGTGGCGCCCGAGGACAAGGGCGAGAACGTGCGCCGCATGATCTGCAGGACTCTTATGCAGATGGGCATGAAGCCCCAGACCTCGCATCATGAGGAGGGCCCCGGCCAGAATGAGATAGATTTCCATTATTCCGACCCGCTCACCGCGGCGGACAACGCGATCACGTTCAAGTCCGTTGTACGCTCGATCGCTTCGATGAACGGCCTTCACGCGGATTTCTCCCCGAGACCCCTTTCGGACAGCCCCGGAAGCGGCTTCCACATCAATATTTCGATCAATAACAACAAGAAGAACCTTCTTGACCATATGATAGCCGGGATCATGAACAGGATCTGCGATATCACGCTGTTCCTGAATCCCATTGAGAATTCGTATCAGAGGATCGGCAGCAATAAGGCGCCGAAGTTCATTTCCTGGTCATCGGAGAACCGTTCGCAGCTGATCCGTGTTCCGGCCGCAAGGCAGACCCCTTACATGGAGCTTCGTTCGCCCGATCCCACCGCGAACCCCTACATTGCCTTCACACTCCTGATCTACGCGGGACTTGAGGGCATTTCGAAGAAGATGGAGTTGCCCGAGAGCGCGGACATCAATCTCTTCACCGCGGGACCCGAGCTGACGGCGAAGTACAAGCCTCTGCCCGCGAACCTCAAGGAAGCGATCGCGGCGGCAAAGAAGAGCAGCTTCTTAAAGAAGTATCTGCCCGAATCGATCATTAAGGCATACTGCGAGAGATAAAAATAACAAAAATATACAGGAAAGGGGGCATCTGCATGGTTTTCAGGGACAGCACGTACAGCGTGCTGATAGTATCACCTTCGGAACAGTTCAATAAATCGACCATCGCGTTGCTCCCGCCCACGACATACTGGCCCGTAAAATGCGTCGAAAATGCCGGGGAAGCGCGCAGGCTTATGATCGACATGAAATACGATCTGGTCCTGATCAATGCCCCTTTAAGAGACGAATTCGGCAGCAGGCTGGCTTCCGACATCTGCGCGGAGGGCAGCAGCGGAGTGCTCATTTTTGTAAAGAACGAGATGTATGACGATGTTTACGCGAAGGTCGTGGAAGACGGTGTAATGGTGATCGCGAAACCTACCTCGGGCATGATGGTCTCGCAGACGCTGCGCATGATGTGCTCGGCACGCGAAAGGCTCAGGCAGATGGAGCAGAAGCAGGCCTCCGTTGAGGAGAAGATCGAAGAGATCCGAACCATGAACCGCGCGAAATGGTATCTCATTGAGAACGAGGGCATGAAAGAGGACGAGGCTCATCACTATATCGAGAAGATGGCGATGAATTTCAGGCTTTCCAAGAAAGAAGCTGCGGAGAACATCATCCGGAAGTACGATTCGGCTTGACGCGGAACACCGTACGGACTTAAAATCAAATACAGCGGGCGAGCGCTAAAGCAGCGCCTGCCCGTAATCTTTTTTACGGGGCAAAACCCGGAACGGAGTAGGAATGAGAGATCAGATCGAT
>JAFZKM010000144.1 GCA_017553665.1 Lachnospiraceae bacterium | reverse complement strand
TCAGCGGGATAATCCTTCGCGAATTCCTTCGCGATCTCGCCGTACGGGGTTCCGTAGGCGTATTCCAGTTCATTCCCGTTGATCTTAACTTTAACATTACCCATACATATGATCCTCCTCGGATAGTTTATTCACTGCGGAAACGTAAAAGCAGTCAAACACGGCCTTATTTCACGCCGCATCTTCTGCGCGCCTCGCAGATGATATCAAGAAATCTCTCCACCTCGGCCTTACGGCTTGCGGCTTCATCTGTACCGCTCTTTGCTATCTGATCAAGACGGTAAAGCGTCTTGCGGTATTCAACCTCAAGAAACTCAATGAGGACAGGATGCTTCCGCTCAATGAGCTTGGGCCCGAAGCATATTTCGACCGGATCGTGCTTCTTCTGAAGCTCTTCTTCCGCCATATATCCGAAAATGGCACGTGCTCTGATACAGGGATAAAATTTGTTGTCCTCTTCACAGATATCCTCGTTAAGTATCTCAAAGCCGTTGTCAAAAAGCCATTTCCGCACATTGTAATAATGCGACTGAGGCTGAAGGACCAGATACGGGTACGGCTTCTGCTTCGTGACCATATTTGTTTTGCTGTCCTTCTCAAGGATGTCTCTTATCATATCGCCGCCCATACCGGCGATGACTATCGTGTCCGCCTCGCCCGGAAGGAGCTTGTCCAGACCGTATCCGAGCCTGAGCTCGGTCCTGTCCTTCTGCTCATAGAGCTCCAGGTTCTCTTCCGCTTTCTTCAGCGGACCGAAACGTACATCCATTCCTATGCAGTGCTCTGCCATGCCGTTCTCAAGCAACCATATGCATGTGTGCGCATGATCGCAGCCCACATCCGCGACCGTCTCCGAACGCCCGACCATCAGCGCTGACATCATCAGTCTGTCAGATAATTTTATACGCATATTTTTAAGAAATATATATCCCCCGCCCGGCCCTTATCAAAGGGCGGGCAGAGGATACGTGTTTAATTTGGATTAACGATCACTCAAGGAAATCCTTCAGCTTCTTGCTGCGTGACGGATGGCGGAGCTTTCTGAGCGCCTTTGCTTCGATCTGACGGATACGCTCACGGGTAACGTTGAATTCTTTTCCCACCTCTTCAAGTGTACGTGTTCTTCCGTCATCAAGACCGAAACGGAGACGGAGCACCTTCTGCTCACGCTCGGTAAGGGTCTCAAGCACCTTAAGCAGTTCCTCGCGCAGAATGGTGGCCGAAGCTGCCTCTGCGGGTACCGGAACCTTGTCGTCCATGATGAAGTCGCCGAGATGGCTGTCTTCCTCTTCGCCGATGGGCGTCTCGAGTGAAACGGGCTCCTGGCTGATCTTCTGGATCTCTGCCACGCGCTCTACGGGCAGCTTCATCTCTTTCGCGACCTCCTCGGGGGTAGGTTCGCGCCCGAGCTCCTGAAGCAGCTGTCTCTGAACGCGCATGAGTTTATTGATCGTCTCAACCATGTGCACGGGGATACGGATCGTTCTTGCCTGATCGGCGATCGCTCTCGTGATCGCCTGGCGGATCCACCAGGTCGCATAGGTCGAGAACTTATAACCCTTGCGGTAATCGAATTTTTCGACTGCCTTGATAAGTCCAAGATTACCTTCCTGGATCAGGTCGAGGAATTGCATTCCGCGGCCCACATAGCGCTTCGCGATGCTTACCACAAGTCTTAAGTTGGCTTCCGCAAGCCTCTTCTTCGCGCTGTCACCCTCGTCCAGGATACCGTGGTTCTGTTCCTGAATCTCCCTTGCCTGCGCAAGAAGCTTCGTTCTCTCGGCCGGAGCCGCCTTCTCTGCTTTCTTGCGGAGGCTGTCTATTTCGTCACGGATCTTGCAGCCCTCTTCCATGGTCCTCGCGAGGTCGATCTCTTCTTCTGCGGAAAGCAGCGGAACCTTACCGATCTCTTTCAGATACATCCTGACCGGATCCTCAAGGGATACGCCGTCGGGTATCGAAAGGTCGATGTTCGCAATGTCGATCTCCTCTTCGCTGTCCTCGGGAAGGTCGTCGATGTCGTCAACATCAAGGATATCGTCAACATCGTTCTCGGGCTGGGCGCGTAAGACATCCACGCCGTTGTTCTCGAGATATTCGTAAATGTGCTCGATCCTTTCGGGTTCAAGCTCGAGGTCGGGGAAGAAATCGTTGACCTCCTGATACTCAAGAACATTTTTCTTTTTCTTCGCAAATTCGAGAAGCTCTTTCAGCTTCTCCTGGAATAACTGTTTGCTGTTATTGTCCTCCATCACTACTCCTACATCTTAGACTTAAGTCTGCCGCGGAGCGCCTCCAAATCATTTTTGCGGTGCATGAGCTCCTGCCAGAGCCTCGCGTCATCCGCCTCCAAAGCGCGCTGCATACGCAGTTCCAGACTGTCGTCAAGTACGCGGACCACCAGATCCGCAAAAGCTTTCTTTTTCTCGTCCTCTCCTATCCTGTCCTCATACAGCGCGGAATTAAGTATCCCCGCAACTTCTTCCTGGTCTTTGACCTCTTCAAATCTGCAAACTATATTTGCGTGTACCGGTCTTCCGTTGTTCGCATATGAAGCGAATATGAGTGAAACGAGTTTATTACAAAGGGGATCGGAAAAATCCTCCTCGGTAATCAGATCCTTTACCGACTCATAAAGGTCGGCATTGTTCGCGAGCATCGACAGAAGGAGCTGTTCGGACCTTACTGCCGAATCCTTCTCTCCCGCCATCCGCCTGCGTTCTTCCTTGGCGCGTTCCTGCGTCTCTTCGGCCACCCGCTCGTTGCAGAGCTGCCGGCCGTATTCGTTTACCTGGCGCCTCAGGGCATTGATGTCAATGTTGTAATCCCTGGCCGCCGCCTCTATATAATTGTTCCGCTCCAGCTCATCCTCGATCTTCGCGAGTTTCTTCGCGAGCTCATGATCGAACTTTGTCTTCTGGGCGGGATCCGTTCCGTCTATCTTATTCCTGAGCGATCTCGCCTCGAAATCGAAGGCTGTCACCGCTTCATCTATCCTCTTCCGGTATTCGTCCGCTCCGAGATTCTTTATGAACTCGTCAGGATCCTTATAGGGCGTCATGTCCACGACCCTGGTCACGATGCCGGCATCCTTAAGGATCGGTATCGCGCGCAGTATCGCGTTCCTTCCCGCCTCATCCTGGTCATAGGTCAGCACCACTTCGCTCACATAAGACGCGATAAGCTTCGCCTGCTGAGGCGTGAGCGCGGTACCCATCGAACCCACCGCATTGTCAAAACCTGCCTGATGCAGGGCGATAGTGTCCATATAGCCCTCGCAGAGGAGCATGTACTTCTCGTGCGAATGTCTGGCAAGATGCATGCCGTAAAGGTGTTTGCCCTTTATGAATATCCTGGTCTCGGGTGAATTCAGGTATTTCGGCGCCTTCTCCGAGGGAGCCATAAGCCTTCCTCCGAATGCGATAACCTTTCCATTCTTGTCCATATACGGAAAAATGACGCGGTCCCAGAATTTGTCGGATACACCGCGTTCGCTGAAAGTGAAGATGCCGCTCTCGTGAAGTACCCTGTCGGAAAAGCCCTGCTGCTTAAGGTACTCATAAAGCCTGCCCGAGCCGTGTCCCGCGTATCCGAGTCCGAACTTCTTCATCGTCTCGTCCGAAAGCGCGCGTCCGCGAAGATACTCGTAAGCCTTCCTCCCCGCGTCGCTCCGCAGCTGCTTATAATAAAAGCCTGCCGCGGCTTTGTTGACCTCGAAGAGCCGCTCCTTCATGTCACGGTTTTCCTTCTCTTCCTCGGTCAGCTCCTGCTCCGGAAGCGGTATTCCTGCCCTGTCGGCCAGTTCCTTCACGGCTTCGACGAAGTTCAGATTATCATATTCCATTAGAAAAGTAAACACATTTCCTGCTTTACCGCACCCGAAACACTTGTATATCTGCAGGTTTTTGTTAACGGAGAACGAACCGGTCTTCTCATTGTGGAAAGGGCAGAGTCCGACATAGTTCGAACCGCGGCGCGTCAGCTTCACATAAGTACCGACCACGTCGACGATGTCGTTCGCCTCGCGAACCCTCTCGATCAGCTCTTCTCCGTAATACATCAGTTCCCCGCCTTTTGTTGACATAACTATTCACAGCTGCACAAATGCACTCATAAACCGTCCGGCTGCGCCGTCCGTCGCTGCTTCGCAGCTTTTGTTTACTCGTGCCCTTTGTCCAGCCTTTACAGTATAATCTGTGTATGCACAAATCTGCAAGCAAGCTTGCTCTTTGTGCATTACACAGATTAACTGTGAATAGTTATTATTAGTACACGTCCCAGTTCGACGGTATCAGGATCTCATGGAACTTGGCCACCGCGAATCTGTCGGTCATGCCCGCGATATAGTCGCAGACCGCCTTCTCGGTCCTGAGCTGCCTCAGCTCATTGTCCGAGTAAAGATGTATCTCATTATAGCATTTTCCGTCGCCGTTTTCTATCTGATTTATGAATTCCTGAGGCAAATTTTCGGCATGGCTGACATAGTAGTTGAACATCTCCTTTATCAGCTGCTCCGCCTTCTTCTCCTGCCCCTTCGCAACGGGATTCGTGTAAACGTTTTTGAACATATACTGGCGAAGTCCGGTCATCGCGGTGCTGACGGGCTCGGTCATGATAATGTCGGGCTGATCGTAGCTCGACGTAACTATGTCGTGAATGATCGTATTCAGCCTCTTGCTGGGCGTATGTCCGAGCACTTCGGTATATTCCTCGGGAATGTCTTCTTCGTTGATTATATGGCCTCTGATGGCGTCATCGATATCATGGTTGATGTACGCGATCTTATCGGCGAGCCTTACGACCTTGCCCTCAAGCGTCGAAGGCGTGCCCTCTGTCTGGTGGTTCAGGATACCGTCGCGCACCTCGCGGGTCAGGTTCATATGCCTGCCGTTCTTCTTAACCTCAAGGAGCTCTACGATGCGGATGCTCTGCTCATGATGTGCAAAGCCGACGGTCGAGATATCGTTCAGGGCGCGCTCGCCCGCGTGTCCGAACGGAGTGTGCCCGAGATCGTGTCCGAGCGCGATGGCCTCGGTCAGGTCCTCGTTAAGGCGCAATGCCTTCGCGATGGTCCTTGCGATCTGCGCGACCTCAAGCGTGTGCGTCATACGGTTCCGGTAATGATCACCCATGGGAGCAAGGAATACCTGCGTCTTGCCGTTCAGTCGTCTGAACGCCTTCGAATGAATGATCCTGTCGCGGTCGCGCTGGTACTCGGTCCTGATGTCGCAGGGAGTCTCATACTCGTCCCTGCCCGCCGAACAGTCGCTGAAGGACGCGTACCTGCTCAGATTCTGATGTTCTCTCGCTTCCTGCTCTTTTCTGATAGAATCCACTTTCAAACCTCCGAATTGTTCCTGGCTGTTTCCTCCTTCGGCTTCGAGAAATCGCAGCCGCAGAAGTTCTGACGATAAAGACCGTATTCCTTTGAAAGCTCTATGGAACGCTTATAACCCTCGTTCTTCTTAAAATCGGTCGGCAGATACGCCGCTCCCTTCGGAACAAATATACCGAACTCCGTCTCAACGGAATTCTCCGCTCCGAGAGAAAGTCCGATCTCGTTGATCACCGGCGCCGGTTTCAGCGGGCTCAGCGTCAATGTGGTCGCGAAATAGTCAAAGCCGTGTTCCTTCGCCGTAAGCGCCGTCTCCCTAAGCCGCAGCGTATAGCATTTTACGCAGCGCGGTCCCCGTTCGGGCGCGGTCTCGAGACCTTTGGACATCTCAAGAAACTCTTCCGGCTCATAGCGGCCCTCGATGAGACCGACCGGATGCTCGAACGGCATCTCGCTTATCAGGCGCTTCTGCTCGCTCAATCTGTACTCGTATTCGCTTTTTGAAGTAATGTTAGGGTTGAAATAAAAGACCGTCACTCTGCAGAAGCGTGTCAGAACCTCAAGACAGGTACTGCTGCAGGGCGCACAGCAGCTGTGCAGCAGGACAGAGGGCGTCAGGCCCGCTCCCCTCCAGACCTCAGCTCTTTTTTCGAGTAGTTTATGATAATTAACGATATCGGGCATAATAGATGAATTAAAGGGCCGGGATTCCCCGGCCCTTACAGTCGATCCGATCAGATCACTGAATGAGCTCAAGCTTACGGAGAACATTCTCGAACTTCTCCTCATCGATGGGCTTTCCGGCATAGGCTACACAGCCAAGTTCGAAAGCCTTTGTAACGTTGCGGCCTTCGTTAAGCGCGGTGGTCATGATGATCTTAGCGCGCTTGTCATCCGGGATTCCCTTTTCCTTTTCAATATCACGGATAGCCTTAAGGGTCTGATATCCGTCCAGTGCGGGCATCATGATATCAAGACATACGAGATCGTAGCCGTCACCGCCCTCGAGCGCCATAAGGAAAGCGTCAACAGCCTCAAGTCCGTCAACGGTTATATCGCACTCGCCATACTTGGACAGAAAACGAAGCATGAATTTTCTGCTCGCGAAATCATCCTCAGCTATAAGTATCTTCATATTTGCCGTTCCTCCTAAACATACTGTCAAGCCCCAAAAAGCACATCGGGGCACAGTTACACCTATAGACGTATTATACAGGCGCCATGAAACTTTGTCAACAAAACTTCGGTGTTTTAACGAATTATTTATAGAATCTCACCTTTCGTGAGATCGGCTTCAGCTTAACGTTTCCGCGCCCTGAAAAAGCCCGTCTCAATCCAGATGGAACAGCGGCTTAAGGTCGATGGCTACAGGGGAATTGTCGGGATTCGTCTCCATGATATCCGCCATGAAATCCCACCATTTGCGGTTGATCGCGGTGTCCGCGCCCTGCGCCCACAGCTCTTCGTTCTCGATCTCGATGTATCCGAAAAGGATCAGCGTCTCCTTATCGAGAAAAATGGTGTAATTCTTTCCGCCGTGCTCATGGATCATATCGATCATCTCGGGCCACAGCTCGTTATGCCTCTTCTCGTACTCGGCCTCCATGCCGGGATACAGCTTCATCTTGAATCCTTTGATCATATTTTGCCTCCTCTGTTCATCTCATTCGGAAATTATCTTTGTCTCAAACGGCTGCAGCGTAAATACGTCCACACCGTTCGAAGTCGTTACCTTTGCTGTTTTTTCCTCATCGGAATTGTTGATCAGAACAAGTCTTCTGCTGCCTGGATAATACGCGCATTCGGTATCGGCGTCGTCGGTCAGGTATTTCTGCTCATCAAGACCCTTCGCGTAAAGCAGGAGGTTCAGCAGCATTCTCGTGTTCGCGTTGTTTTTCTCGAAGCCTGCCATGTAAATGCCCTTGCCCCTGCCGAAATCATGTACCGTAAGCGTCGGGATCCCGTCAGCCTCCGCGAGCACCTTCGCGCGGCCGTCGGTAAGATAAAGGCCTGCCTTCGCGGGGATCGACGAGCCGCTTACGAATACGCGCTCCGCCGTCTCTTTGTCGACATCGAACGCCCATCTTCCGTGGCATACTCTCGCGCCGTCATCAAGATCTATACCGAGCACCTGTGCCATCGCGAAGCTTGTCATTCCGCCGGCAACAGCCGAGGGTTCCTCAACTCCCAGGAATATGCCGCCGTCATGAACCCACTTCTGCAGCTTTGCCACGAGTTCGGCATCCTTCCATGCGTCTCCGCCGCTCCATGCCGTTCCGGCTTTGCCTGCGTTGATCACAACATCAACATCTCCGAGCGCGCCGGCCTTAACATCGTCAAAGCTGACGAACCGCACGTCCACGGGAAGTCCCGAAAGGGCCTCGTTGATATGTATGAGCGTGTGCATGTATGTCTCATGGAAATGTCCCGAAAGCGTCCAGCTCCTTAACCTGCCCCAGCTGTGCAGCACCGCGATCTTGATCGGCAATGTATAAACTCCGCCGTCCTCGTGCATCGCTTTGATCTCGCGGAACTCGTCCATGATATCGGCGATCGTCTCGACGAAATCGGGATAGCCCTCGGTCAGGTGCAGATATCCGCCGAGTCCGAGTCTGTCGACCGGCTGGCGCAGCAGCGCGCGTCTGACGCTGATCCAGTATTTCTTCGCGTCGAGCGCGGGAT
>JAFZKM010000143.1 GCA_017553665.1 Lachnospiraceae bacterium | reverse complement strand
TCAGGGGTCAGTAATTAGGAGTCTGAAGTTGGTGATTAGGTATGGCGGATAAGAGAGACTACTACGAGGTGCTTGGAGTCGCGAAGACTGCGACGGCGGATGAGATAAAATCCGCCTACCGCAAGCTCGCGATGAAGTACCACCCCGACCGCACTCCCGGCGACAAGGCGGCAGAGGAGAAGTTCAAGGAAGCGGCCGAAGCATACGACGTCCTGCACGATCCCGAGAAGCGCCAGCGCTACGACCAGTTCGGACATCAGGCGTTTGAGAACGGCGGAATGGGCGGAGGCGGCTTCGACTTCAACGGCATGGACTTCACCGATCTGTTCGGCGATCTTTTCGGAGGCATGTTCGGAGGCGGCGCGCGCCGTAATCCGACCGGTCCCCAGAAGGGAGCGAACCTTCGCGCCAGAGTCAGGATCACCTTTGATGAGGCGATGAAGGGCGTCGATAAGGAGCTCGAGATCACGCTGAAGGAAGAGTGCGAGAACTGTCACGGTACAGGCGCGAAGCCCGGGACCAGTGCCGCGACATGCTCAAAGTGCGGCGGCAAGGGACAGGTGGCTTACACGCAGCAGACTCTTTTCGGCATGACCAGAAGCATTCAGGCCTGCCCCGACTGCCGCGGAACCGGTAAGATCATCAAGGATAAGTGCCCGAACTGCTACGGCTCGGGATATATCTCGAAGCGCAAGAAGATACAGGTATCCGTACCTGCGGGTATCGATGACGGACAGAGCATCCGCATTTCCGGAAAGGGCGAACCCGGCGAGAACGGCGGACCGAGAGGAGATCTGTACGTTGAGGTCAGCGTAAGCGACCATCCTATTTTCCAGCGTGACGGAATGGATATCTATTCTACCGCTCCGATGAGCTTTGCCACGGCGGCTCTCGGCGGAGAGATCAGGATATCGACGATCGACGGCGATGTGATCTACGATGTAAAGCCCGGAACACAGACCGAAACCAGGATCAGGCTCAAGGGCAAAGGAGTTCCTTCGGTTCGCGATAAGAATGTCAGGGGCGACCACTACGTAACCCTTATAGTTCAGGTTCCCACAAAGCTCAATTCCGAGCAGAAGGAGCTTCTGAAGAAGTTCGATGAGGCCATGGGCGGAAGCGCCGGCCCCGAGGAAGGAAAGAAAAAGAGATTTTTTAAATAATATATGCACAGACTTGTAATAGGAATCCTCGCTCATGTTGACGCGGGCAAGACGACATTATCCGAAGCGATCCTGTACAAATGCGACAGGATCCGCAGGCTGGGAAGAGTCGATAAGAAAGACGCCTTCCTTGATAATTATGCCCTCGAACGTGAACGGGGAATTACTATTTTCTCGAAGCAGGCTGTTTTTACGCGCGGTGACGTTGAATTCACGCTGATCGATACGCCCGGACATGTGGACTTTTCGACCGAGACCGAGAGGGCGCTTTCGGTGCTTGACGCGGCCATTCTGGTCATCAGCGGAACCGATGGGATTCAGGCGCATACGCGCACGCTCTGGAAGCTGCTCGGCCACTATGACATCCCGACGTTCATCTTTGTCAATAAGATGGACCGTGAGGGCTGCGATCGCGATGAGCTTCAGGCGCAGCTGGAGTCGAGGCTTTCGGACGGATGCGTGGACTTTGAGACCGGAGAGAGGGACGAGAGGATCGCTCTGTGCGATGAGAATGTGATGGAGAGCTTCCTGGAATCGGGAGACCTTCCGGACGATACTGTCCGGGAGCTGATCGCCGAGAGGAAGCTTTTTCCGTGCTTTTACGGCTCCGCGCTGAAACTTGACGGTGTGGATGAGTTTTTAGACGGGCTCGCGAGATTCGCGCCCGTACCTTTCCCGGAGAGTGCCTTCGGAGCCCGTGTTTATAAGATCGGACGCGACGCGGACGGGAACAGGCTGACATATATGAAGGTCACGGGCGGAGTATTAAAAAACCGCGATGTGATCACCTACGAGGCTGTAAAGGAAGAACCCCTGCTCCTGCGCAAGCCCGCGGAAGAGGCACCGGAGGCCGAAGCGGTCGGGTATAATGAGAAGATCACTCAGATCAGGGTATATTCGGGCGAAAAATACGAAACGGTCGACACGGCGGAGCAGGGCATGGCAGTCGCGGTGCTGGGACTTACCGCCACATATCCCGGTCAGGGACTCGGTGAAGAGGAAGAACTCGGCGGCAATGATATCGTGCCCGTTATGACCTACAAGGTCCTGGTGCGCGACCGTTCGGCGCTGCAGAGGCTTTTGCCGAAGTTCAGGCAGCTCGAGGAGGAGGACCCGACTCTCGGCATCGCATGGAACGCGGAACTCGGAGAATTGCAGATCAGGATCATGGGCGAGATACAGCTTGAGATACTGAAGCGGCAGCTGATGGACCGCTTTGGCGAGGATGTTGATTTTGACAGGGGAAGCGTGCTCTATAAAGAGACGGTCTCAGAGCCCGTGCTGGGTGTCGGACATTTCGAGCCGCTTCGACATTACGCGGAGGTCCAGCTGCTGATAGAGCCTGCGGAGCGCGGGTCCGGTGTCGGCGCGGAATCGCGCGTTTCGACGAATTTCCTTGAGCTGAACTGGCAGAGGCTCATATTTACGCATATTTTCGAGAAGAAGCACAAGGGTGTGCTTACCGGAGCCGAGCTCACGGATGTGAACATCGCGCTGGTGGCGGGGAAAGCGCACTTAAAGCATACGGAGGGCGGAGATTTCAGGCAGTCGACCTACCGCGCGATACGTCAGGGACTTATGAGGGCACGAGAGGAAGGCAAATGCGTGCTTTTGGAGCCTTACTACGAGCTCACCATAGAGCTGCCGCGCGCAAACTGCGGAAGGGCTATGACCGATGTCGAGGCGCGCTGCGGAAGGATAACATCGCAATATGAGGTCGGAACCGACGACATGGTAGGACTTACGGGCATTGCGCCCGCGGCGCTGATGCAGGGCTACTCGAAGGAGGTCGCGGTCTATACCGGCGGCTTGGGAAGCGTTTATCTGTCATTTTACGGATACCTGCCCTGTCATAATACCGAAGAGGTAGTGGCGGCGAGCGGCTATGCTCCCGAAGCGGATCTGCGGAACCCGGCGTCGTCGGTATTCTGCGCGCACGGAGCGGGATTTGTGGTCGAATGGAACGATGTCGACAGCTATAAACATCTTGACTGGGATATGGGCACCGGAAAGCTTGTCTCGGAGACCGATACCGGGCAGATGATGCCGATCAATTTTGTTTCCCACGCGGGTGAGGCTCCCGCGATAGGTACCGATGAGATCGACGCCATTATCGCGAAGACCTCTCACGCGAACAAAAGAGAGAAGACCTACAGAAATCCTTTCAGAAAGCACAGGAAGACGGATACCGCAGGAAGTTCTTATAAGGACTATAAAACAGATAAAGCCGCAGCAAACGTAAACACCGCTGCGCAGGGCGGCAAAAGCGGCGACGCGAGCGGCCTGAAGCGCTTTATGAACCCGTTTGACATGAAGGACAGATATCTTCTGGTCGACGGTTACAATATCATTTTCAAATGGCCCGAGCTGCAGGAACTCGCGAAGGACAACGTGGACGGAGCGAGGGAGCGCCTGAACGACATTCTCTGCGATTATCAGGCTCAGAAGGGCTGCAAGGTGATCGTTGTATACGACGCGTACCGCGTAAAAGGCCATCCGACCGAGTTTTTCAAACATCATAATATCATCGTGGTCTACACAAAGGAGGCGGAGACCGCGGATAAGTTCATTGAGCGTTTCGCTCACGAGAACGCGAAGCAGACAGATATCAGCGTGGCCACATCGGACGGCCTTGAGCAGATAATCATACGCGGAGCGGGATGCAGGCTGGTGACAGCGAACGACCTTTTGGAGGACGTGAAAGCGACCGGCCGCGCGACGAGTTCGCTGATAGATTCCTCAAAAAATAATTCAGTAGGCACAGTACTGAAAAATATGTTATAATGAAATATGATTCTGTAATCTGATCATAAATAACATATAGGGTGGAAAACATATGAGAGGAAACAAAATCCGCAGGACGAGCATATATATAATGATCGTCTGTGCCTTTTTGCTCATAGTGAACGCTACGCTGGGAATCGTTCTGACGATCCAGTCATCGGAGTCGCTCAAGACCCAGATGCGCGAGAGAATGCTCGATATCGCGAATACGGCGGCGGCCATGATCGACGGAGACGCTCTCGGAGCCATTCAGGCGGATGACGCCGGCTCTGACGAGTATGAGGCGGTTCTGAAGACGCTTACGTATTATCAGGATAATATCAATCTGGATTACATTTACTGCATACGCGATCTCGGCAATAAACAATTTGTGTTCACGATCGATCCGACTGTCAATGATCCCGGAGAGTTCGGGGAGCCCATTGCCTATACCGACGCGCTTTATGAGGCCAGCCTCGGAACTTCGTCGGTTGACCTTGTTCCGTATGAAGACAGATGGGGACGCTTTTACAGCGCTTATGCTCCGGTCTTCGATTCAAAAGGGAAAGTGAGCGGGATAGTGGCCGTGGATTTCTCGGCAGACTGGTACGACGGCGTGATGAAGAGCCATTTCAAATCGATAGCGCTGATCAGCATTATATCACTGCTGGGCGGCGTTCTTGTGGTGCTTACGATCGCGTACAGAGCCAGAAAGAGATACACGTTTGTATACGATGAGCTGAACAGTCTTACCGACGGTATCGAAACACTCGCGAACGAACTGACGACGGAATCCGTTTTTGAAGGCGGAACAGAGCTTTTGAAAGAGTTTACCGGTGAGACAAGGCTGACGCACGGCGATATCTATGAGATGGGCGATAAGATCCGCGCGCTCGAGAAATATATGAGCCGTCAGATAACATTCGTCAGGGCGAAGGCATACAGGGACGGCCTTACCGGGCTCGAGAACAGAACGGCTTATCTTGAGCATATACATATGCTCGATGAGGAGATCGGAAACGGGACCGCTGATTTCTGCGTGGCTATGTTCGATATCAACGGACTTAAGGATATCAATGACGAGCTCGGTCATGAGATCGGAGACCGTGCGATCAAAAAGGCGGCGCAGCTGCTTTCGGACGCTTTCGAAGGAGAGCGCGTATTCAGGATCGGAGGCGATGAGTTTGTTGTCGACCTCAAATGCGATCAGACAAAGATCGAGCGCCTGATGAACAAGTTTGACGGCATGCTGCTCGTGCAGGACAGGAGCGACGGGCTGCCCGAGGTTACCATTTCAAAAGGTTTCGCGATCTACACTCCCGGCAGGGATAAGTCTCATCAGGATGTATTCAGCCGCGCGGACAATGAGATGTATTCCGACAAAAAGAGATTCTATCTCACTCACAGCGACAGAAGACGCGCACGCTGATCTGATATATTTTTTACATGGGCCCGAACGGGTCTTAACGAAAGGCAATAAACATGAACAGGAAGAGTTTAAATCCAAAATGGATCGTGCTTGCCGTGATCACGGTCATGGCGGCAGTATTCGCGTTAGGATGCAAGCACACTTCGACGCCGATAGACACGACGCCCTCGGTTACTCCGGGTGTGCCGGCCAAAGCGACGCCTACCGTTGCTCCCACGGCAACACCTTTACCCACGCCGACTCCCATTATCGACATGCCTCTTGACAGAGTCACGGCGGAAGAACTGAACCGCAGCGCTGAAGAAGAGGGCGAGCTGGTGATATCGGGCCCCGCTGAATGGAACGTTCTTAACCCCTTCTACAGCACGGAGCCGCAGGAGACC
>JAFZKM010000142.1 GCA_017553665.1 Lachnospiraceae bacterium | reverse complement strand
TGAACATGTTCAATGAATTGTTGCTGGCAGCTCCGTCGGTACCGATACAGATGTTAAGGCCTTTATCCAGCATCTTCGGCACGGGTGAGAAGCCGTTCGCGAGCTTCGCGTTGCTGAACGGGTTGATCGCGACGTTCACGTTTTTCGCCTTCAGTATGTCAAAGTCATGATCCTCAAGATATACACAGTGCGCGGCTATGCTGTGGACATCGAACACACCCATGCTGTCCACGTACTCAACGGGCGTCATGTTGTATTTCTCACGGCACATATTGACCTCGGTCTGTCCCTCGGCCACATGCATGTTAAGTCCGAGCCCGCGCTCCTTAGCGATCTCAACGACATGCTTCAGGAAATCGCCGCTGCATGAATAAGGCGCGTGAGGCCCGAGCATCGCGAATCGCAGGTCCCCGTCGCACCAGGTCTCCAGATCGTGCAGGGCCTCGCCTACGCGGCGCATTCCGCCCTCATCGTTATACTCGCTTCCTACGATGCCCCTTGTGAAGCAGGCCCTGAGTCCGCTCTCCTTAGCCGCCTTCGCGTTCACATCGGGACAGATGTACATATCTACATATGAAGTGGTTCCGGTACGGATCATCTCCATATTCGCGAGCAGCGTTCCGAAATAGCTCTCCTCCGGCGTCATCGCGTCCTCGAGGGGTTCGATCGTGTCAAAAAGCCACGTCGTAAACGGTACGTCATCCGCGATATTCCTGAACATGGTCATGTACGCGTGCGTATGCGCATTGATCAGTCCCGGGATCGCTAGCCTGTCCTTTCCGTCGATGACCTTGTCGGCCTTCGGAGCATCCTGAGCCTGCATCGCGGTATCGACCTTAACGATGCGGTCATCCTTAATATAGATATCAGCATTTCTGATCACCGCGTTCCCGTTCTCATACAGCAAAGCCTTGATTTTCTCAATCTTTATGACCATCCGTCCGCTCCTTTCGTTTCACTGCAGGCACTCGCAGTTCTGCCTGCGGGCAGAGCCTGCTTGCCTTTCACTACGTTTCAGCAAGTTTTTTTATGTTTTTTCTCGCATTTTATGTAGTTACACGATTATATTAACAAATTGTTCACAAATGAGTCATTCTTTGCTCATATTTAGCATGTATAATGAACTCATCAAAACAAAACAGTACCGAACAGGTACTCCTGAATATGACATACAGATAATTTTTTTCATAAAACAAAGCCCGGTAGTAACCCTCCCCCTCTATCGGGCTTCTCCTCTGCCCTTTTTCAGGTCATCCGGCATTTTCGAACAGTTCGTCGAAGAGCCTTTTGACCGTAACATAGTCCAAAGCACCTGCCGCCTCTATGGCGGCTTTTGTTTTTCTTCTGGCCTCGCCGCAGAACGCGTCCTTGAGCAGATTGAGGCCTTCCACGATGTAATCTATCTCAAATCTGTCTATCGCGGCTCCGGTGTATTCCCTGACCTCTTTCAGCTCCTCTTCCGAAAGCGGATGCACGGGCGTGGAGTAATCCTCCTCGGGGCCGGTTTCATCCAGTGACTTCAGGTAGCTCTCCAGTGCATCGTCGAGCTGTAGTATCGCCGTCATCGTATGTGAAATGTATTCCGTAACGCTTTCCAGATGTCCCGCGGTAAACGAAGGTATCGTATGCCTGATCTCGGCATCATTCAAAAGATCGGTAGCCCAGATCTCTATACGTTCGGAGACCATGGTCAGTTCCACGAAACCGATATTCGAGAAAACGATCTTAAGGCAATGCGAGGCATGCTTAAGCTGCGTGGGATCGCCGGTCTTCAGGTAATCGCTGAGTTCGCGCATATAATCGCGCATATCAACGGACGCCGCTTTGATCAGGCGGACATAGTTCTCCACGATCCCTCCGGCATTCATCAGGCCTTTGTTGATGTCAAGTCCCGAAACCATTGACATAAATGACTTCATGCGCGCCGCTTCGTTGTCGAGATCGTAGCCGGCTGCTTCGGAGGCTCCGCCCCTGAGCAGGATTCCTTCTTCAATCCGGTATCCGCCTTCGGGGACATGCAGCCTTATCAGCCTTATAAGATCGGCAAGCTTCGGAGGTTTGAGCACAGCCGCGTTCGCTCCCGCTTCGATAAACTGCGCCGCTATGGCTCCGCCGGGTTCTTCCGTCATCGCGTAGATCGGCACCGGACTGAATTCCCTGATCTTCCTGGTGGCCTCCACTCCGTTCATCTCCGGCATGATGTAGTCCATAAGCACAAACGCGTAGTCGTTCTCACGGATCATCCTGATGGCTTCCGTACCCGAGACCGCGATGCTGCCCTCCAGTTCGAAGGCATTGATCTTCTCGGCATTTACCGTCGCGTTCACATCATTGTCGTCTACTATCAATACCTTATACTTCTCAGTCACTGCAGCCTCCGCTAAGATAATCGATCAGATGAAAATGCTCGTTTTTGTGAGCGAGGAAAAGAGTTCCGATCTTTTCGCCCGCGATAATGTCATGTATCACTTCAAGGTTCTCGCTGTCGGCGATCACCATGTCAGCGCCCGAATCGTTCGCGATGCGCGCCGCGGCTATCTTTGTGAACATTCCGCCGCTGCCTACATCCGAGCCCACTCCCTTTCCCATCGCAATGATGTTCTCATCAATATACTCAACGGTATCGATGAACTTCGCGTCGGGATTCTTTCTCGGGTCATCGGTATAGAGTCCATCGATGTCCGAGAGCAGGATCAGAAGATCCGCTCCGACAAGCGCGGCAACTATAGCCGACAGTGTATCATTGTCACCGAATTCGATCTCATCGGTCGAAACGGTGTCATTTTCGTTAACTACGGGGATCACATGGAGCTTTAAGAGCTCGCTGAACGTGTTTCTCGCATTGCGCCTGCTCTTGTCCGCGATCATGGTGTTCTTGGTCATGAGGACCTGGGCAACCTTCGTTCCGTACTCCGCGAAGAGGCGCTGGTATATTGTCATGAGGCTGGCCTGTCCTACCGCGGCGCAGGCCTGCTTGAGCTCGTTTGTCGAGGGCCTGCCCGTAAGGCCTATGAGATTGCGTCCCACAGCGATCGCGCCCGAAGAAACGAGAATAACCTCTTTCCCGGCGTTCTCGAGGTCCGTAAGTATCCTTACAAGCTTCTCGATGCGCGCGAGAGCGGGCTTTCCGGTCTCGGGATGCGTGATCGATGAGGATCCGATCTTTACGACGATCCTCTTTTTATCCTTAAGATAACTTCTGTCCATATCAATCGCCCTTCTGCAGCTCTTCACCGCGCCTGTAGCAGGCATCCGTTGCCTTGAAAACGGCGTTCCTTAAGCCTTCTTCCTCAAGCGCCGCTACGGCCGCTATCGTAGTGCCGCCGGGCGAGCATACATTATCCTTGAGTTTGCCGGGATGCTCTCCGGTCTCAAGGACCATCTTCGCCGAGCCGAGAACTGTCTGCGCGGCAAGCCTGTAAGCCATATCGCGGGGGATCCCGTATCTTACGACACTGTCCGCGAGAGCTTCGATGAACATATATACATAAGCCGGAGAACTGCCGTTGGCACAGATGGCCGCGTTCATAAGCTTCTCCGGAATGATCTCATATCTGCCCACAGCACCGAACAGATTGGTCACCGCAAGCTTCTGCTCGTCATTAAAGCCTCCTGCGTAATCCGAGAAGCATATGCAGCTCATGCCTTCTCCGACCATCGCGGGAGTATTGGGCATGATCCTGACGATCCTGACCTCCTGAGCGATGCCGTTGTGAAGTCTTTCACATGTAACGCCCGCGGCGATCGAGATAACGGTCTTCCCCGCGATATCGGCTTTTTTCAGATCCTCGAATACCTTATCGATCATCTGGGGCTTTACGCAGATCACGATGTTCTCGCTCTCCTTCGCAAGCTCCGCGGTATCACTGCTGTATCCGATACCGGATCTAGCCTTTACTCTTTCGTTCTCCTCGGCAAAAGGAGTCGAAAAAGTCACGTTCTCTTTGCCAACCAGTCCCGCAGCGCCCATGAGCAGTGGATATCCCATGTTTCCCGCGCCGATAAATCCGTATTTTTTCAAATCGCGTCCTCCGATCCGAACGCCGGCTTAAAACACCGACTCTCTTACTGAATGATAGCAAATCCGCTATTCTCTTGCAAGGAAAAATCTTTCCCGGGCGGTATTGACAATCGATTGCCGTTGCTTTAATATTATCGCCGAAAGCTAGGGGCGCCTATTGCTGAGATGCACAGACGCGCATGCGCTGTGCTGTCCCTCATAACTTGAACCGGATAATACCGGCGTAAGGAAGCTGCATACTTCTTTGTATGTTTTCAGGACGGCCCTCTTTTACCGCTGTGGACGCGGAGCTTCGCTCCCGCCGCAAGCATTCATTTTCAGGAGGGAAAGTCTTATGAACACTCTTTCTAATTCACGCAAGCTGACCGAGGCAGCCATCATGCTCGCCATCGGTACGGTTCTGAGCCTTATCAAGCTCATCGATCTTCCTTACGGCGGATCGGTCACGATCGCTTCCATGCTCCCTGTTGTTATCATCGCGTACCGTCACGGCATAAAGTGGGGACTTATGACCGGTTTTGTTTTCGGTATCATTCAGCAGCTTCTCGGACTTAATACGCTGTCCTACGCTACAGGCTGGCAGTCCGTTGTCGCGATCATCCTTCTCGACTATGTAGTCGCGTTTATGGTTGCCGGCTTCGGCGGTATCTTCAAAAAGAGCTTAAAACAGCCTCAGGCTCTGTTCGCAGGCTCACTGTTCATCTGTGTTCTGCGCTACATCTGCCATGTGATCACGGGCTGTACGGTATGGGCAGGCCTTTCGATCCCTACCGGCGCTGCGTTTGTTTATTCGCTCAGCTATAATGCGACATACATGATCCCCGAGACCATCGTTACGATGTTCGTCGGCTACTACATCGGTTCCGTTCTCGATTTTACTTCGGAAAACCTCAGACCTTATTCTGCGGCGCGTGAGGAGAAGGTTCCCGTGCTCAGATGGATCGCGGGCATCTTTATCGCGGGCGGTCTCGTATTTGATATCACTTCGGTATTCTCTAAGCTTCAGAACGGTGAGAGCGGTGAGTTCGATATCACCGGGCTTTCCGCGGTCAACTGGACTCCGGTCATCATCGTGAGCGCCGCAGCCGCAGTGATCGCGGCAGTGCTCTTCTGCGTTTCGGCAAAAAAGAGA
>JAFZKM010000141.1 GCA_017553665.1 Lachnospiraceae bacterium | reverse complement strand
TGCGGCGGAGATGCTCCATAAGAGGCTTCTCACTGCCTTCGACATTGTTGAACGGTGTCGGATGATCGAGGATCGTAGCATCGCCGGTCTCGCGGATATAAGCCGCAGTGCAGGCAACGAGCCAGAGCGGATCATCGTTGAAGCCGCCGCCTATATCGGCGTTGCCTCTCTTGGTCAGAGGCTGGTACTGATGATATGTCGAGCCGTTCTCGAACTGGATCGAAGCGATATCGATGATCCTTGCCCTTGCGCGGTCGGGAACCAGATGCATGAAGCCGAGCAGATCCTGGCAGGAATCACGGAAGCCCATTCCGCGGCCCGTACCGGTCTCCCAGTAGCTGGCCGAACGGCTCATGTTGAAGGTTACCATGCACTGGTACTGATGCCAGATATTTACCATGCGGTTGAGCTTGTCATTGCCGCTGGTCAGATGATAGATGCCGAGCAGATCGCTCCAGTACTCCGAAAGAGCCCTGAAAGCCGCCTCTACGCGGGCGTCAGTATTATATTTGCCGATGAGGGCGAGAGCGGGAGCCTTGTTGATGACGCCCTTCGACTCGAACTTCTTATCGCGGGGAACTTCAACATAGCCGAGCTGGAATACATAGCTCTTCTTCTCGCCGGGGGCGAGTGTGAGCTTCAGCTGATGGGAAGCGATGGGATACCAGCCGCTCGCGACGGTATTTCCCGAGGTTCCGTTCTCGATCATGACAGGGTTGTCCCATGAGCGGCGGGCGCCCAGGAATACGTCTCTGTCGGTATCGAAACCGTTTACGTCAGCATTGACCGTGAAGAACGCGTAATGGTCACGGCGCTCTCTGAACTCGGTCTTATGGTAGATTGTGCTGCCCGTAACTTCGAGCTCGCCGATCGAAAGATTTCTCTGGTAATTGTTCGCGTCATCGACCGCGTTCCACAGGCACCACTCGATGCAGCTGTAGATCGTAAGCTCTTTGGTCTCCGCGGAATCGTTCGAGATCTCGAGACGGTTCAGCTCGCATGCGTCGCCCAGAGGAACGAACGCGGTAAGCTTAGCGGTCACGCCGTTCTTTTTGCCGGTGAACACGGTGTAGCCCATGCCGTGACGGCACTCATAGGAATCAAGATCGGTGCCCGCGGGCAGGTAAGAGGGACTCCATGTGCAGCCGCCGTCCTTAATGTAATACATTCTGCCGCCGATATCGTTCGGAACGTTGTTGTAGCGGAAACGCGTGATGCGGCGCAGCTTCGCGTCGCGGTAGAAATCGTAGCCGCCTGCGGTGTTCGAGATCAGACCGTAAAAGCCGTCATTGCCCAGATAGTTGATCCAGGGCAGGGGCGTGGCGGGCGTGGTGATGACATATTCGCGTCTGTCATCATCAAAATAGCCGTACTTCATAGTAAACCTCCCAATCTTTATCCAATTATCTTTTACTCCGCGGAGCCCGGAACGCGTCCAAATGCTCCTTAATCGTTTTCGTACTTACAGTATAAATGCAGAAATCTGAAAAATCAATAGAAGATTTTGACGTTAAGGGTGTGTTTTTTTGATTGATTTATCAATATTCTTATAGTAAACTTTGTTTATGGCGCAGATCTGTGCGCAAATTTGAACTTTTGCAGTTTGGGAGGTAAAGTATTATGGCATTCTGTCCTAATTGCGGCGCCCAGGTTGAAGAAGGCGTTGCTTTTTGTCCCCAGTGCGGAACCGGTCTGAACGGAGCGGCTCCGATACCCGTTGACATCTACGATCATACAATGGAGTTTCATCCTCAGGATATCTCCGACAATAAGGTTTATGCGATGCTCTGTTATCTCATGGGCATGATCGGCATCATCATCGCGCTTCTCGCGAGCGGTGAGTCACCGTATCTTAAGTTCCATGTCAGACAGGCAGTGAAGATCAGCGTTACTTCTATGCTCCTCTGGATCGCGGCGATCGTTCTCTGCTGGACGCTCATCGTTCCCGCGGCAGCCGGAGTTTTAAGCCTCGTTATCTTCGTGATCAGGATCATCAGCTTCTTCCGTATCTGCCACGGAAGATCGGTAGAGCCTGAGCTTGTGCGCAGCCTCAACTTCCTGAGATAAGTAAAGATCCGAGTGACATCCCGGACCGGAAACCTGCGGATCCGGGATGTTCTGCAGATATAGAATAAAATGTTAGGAGCAGAAAAATGAAAAAGAAATTTATCAGGCTGTTTGAGCTGCTGATCGTTATTTCGGCAGCTTTTATCCTTACCGCGTGCGGCAAGATCGAACTTACCGCGGATGACTTCGTGGAGTTTACCGACGAAGGCTATGACGGGATCGGCACCTCAAAAGCGGAATTTGACTACAAAGAGATGCTTAAGGACGTTAAGGACAAAATGAAGGACGAGCGTTACTCGGCAGCGAAGAAGATACTGAAGAACGTGACGCTTTCGCCCGAGACCGCGAAGAACGTTTCGAACGGCCAGACCATTACCTTTGAATGGGATATTGACGAGGACGATATCAAAGAGCTTGAGGATGAATGCAAGCTCATCGTAAAGTTCAACGATGTGGAGCATAAGGTAAAGGACCTTACGCCTCTTAAGGAAGTTGACCTTTTCCAGAACCTGGACATCAGCTACAGCGGCTACGACACCATGGGAACCATTTATTACTGGTACGGTGAGAGCTATGTTGAATACTCTTTCGATAAGAAAGAAGGTCTCTCGAACGGCGATACGGTTACCGTTACTGCCGCTCTCGACAGCTGGTACACCGGAACCTATAAGGATCTGAACGCGTTCATGGCAGAGAGGGGAGAAAAGCCCGCGAGCCTTACGAAGGAGATCAAGGTCGAAGGTCTTACCGAGCTTAAGGAATACTCGCCTTTCCAGAGCGTTTCGCTGAAATTGTCGGGCATGGACGGAGCCGGTGAGGCAGCGATCGCCACAGACTGGTCCGACAGCTACTACTATAACTGGGAGTACTCGCTCGATAAGACGGAGGGTCTCTCGAACGGTGATGTGATCACGGTTACCGCCGTTGCCTATGATGGAACGCCTATCGAGGAATACGCGGCCAAGTACTACGGACTTAAGATCACGGAGACTTCAAAGCAGTTTACTGTCGAAGGACTCGTTGTCCTTCCCAAATCCGTAAGCGCGGTTTCCGAAGAGCAGAAGCGTGAGCTGATACGGATCGGAAAGGACGAGATCGTCAATCTGGTCAACAGCTGGAGCACCAGCGGTACCGAGCTTGTTCAGATCATGTATATCGGAGACGCTGTCGGATATACATATGACAGCTGGTATGAGACCTATAATCCTCATTTCTATGTTATCTATCGCGTAAAGACTCATAATGACACCGATGGTGAAGTGGAGTTCTACTGGTACGCGGACTGCAACAGGGGAGAGTTCTCGGATGACGGAAGCCTGACTCTCGATACATATTATTACGATGTGCCCTCGAAGAATTATTCTTCATGGTGGGGCGTGTCCGGAGAGGCGTTCTACGGACCTTCGGGCGATCTGTTCTATGTGGGATTCGACTCGCTCGAGAACCTCTATAAGACCAGATTCGAGGACAAGGGACTTATCCTCGGGGAGAATACGGTCGGCACCGCGGAAGAGGAGCTGATCTATCCGGACGGAGAAGGACTTGTGGACGGAGAGTTCTGACCGGCCGGCTTGCGGCACAACAGCAAAGGGATTAATTATTCTGTGCGAATAATGACCATATAAAAAATACGGAGGGAAATAAT
>JAFZKM010000015.1 GCA_017553665.1 Lachnospiraceae bacterium | reverse complement strand
TCGCTCTTCGTCTCAAGGAAGTTGTCGGGCTTCGTAATGAAATCCGAAGCTCCGAGTTCAAGACACCTGATGGTCTCTACCGCGCCCTCTTTGGCAATGGAGCTGACCATGATCGTCGGGATGTGGATCTTCTTGTCGTTCAGCTTCTCAAGAAGCTGGATACCGTTCATCTTCGGCATGTTAATGTCGAGAACGAGCAGATCGTATTTCCCGGGATTCGTAGTGATCAGATCGTATGCTTCGAGTCCGTTCCCTGCGGCATCTGACAGCATGAATCTCTTATCGCTGCCTATTATATCAGAGAGTACTCTTCTCATGAGTGCAGAGTCATCAATTATTAGTATTTTTTTAGGCATTTTGTGTTCCTTTCACTTTTTGACAAGTATTTTTGATGTTAAAACCAAATTACGTGTTCGGATTGATGCGTCTTCTCAATTTTCTGTCCTCATTAAAGATATACTTGACAATCTTCTCACGGGTATCACGATTTACGTTGACAAACTCCGCGCGATGCTCGTATGTAAGGCTCTGGTTCCTTGATTTTTCCGAGGCAATGACTCTCGCGAAAAGATCGAGCGGAAGTATGTCAACGCCCTCGAGCAGGATCTTCATTCTGATAAGCATATCCTTTTCGAGCGGTTCGGCCGAATTGAACTTCGCGCCGCCTCCGCTTATGTTTATCAGCGTGGCCGTCACGTCATTGACCTTCAGTTCGGCGAGGTATCCCATCATCGCGCGCATCTCGTATTCGTCCTTGTAGCGTTTCTCCCTGATGCGCGTCATGATCTCCATCTCCTCGACCGAAGCCCTGTGGTAGCTGATCTCCATGATCTTGTCGAGACGGAAATACTGTCTTCGCTGATCCTTCCTGAGTTCGGAAAGGATCTTGATGATATAAAAGGTTCTCATGCCCTGCCTGCAGCGCTGCGAGATCGTGGCTTTGCAGAGGTAAATGCCGCCCGTCGTGATGAATCTGAGCTCAACTCTCGTTCCGACCTCATAAAGTACCAGACGCGAGCCCTCCATGGGTATCGCGACGTCGAGAGTCGTATCATCGATTATGTCGTTGAGCTGACTTGCGTACACGCGGGGCTTGTCTTCCGTGTTCTCCTCCGCGGCAAGGCGCTTCATTTCTATACGGTCTCCGACCGTCAGAATGTTTGAGATCATTTCCTTATCCCTTCTTTTTCTTGTAAATGGTCTTCATCCATCGGTTGAACAGATGGGCAATTCCGCTCTTGTCATCATTGTCGAGCTGCACATCTATCAGCTTGGCCGCTATCTTCTGTATAGCGGACGCAGTGTTCGAATTCGGGAACGAGAGCATTACCGGATCCTGCTGCATGACTGCCTTCTGGCAGTTCGCGTCATTTAAGATGCCGCCCAGATACTCGACCTTGATGTTCAGGAACTTCTCTACCACGACGCTGAGCTTCTGATGCAGGATCTCGCCTTCCTCGGCATCTTTGATCCTGTTCGCGACCATCCTGATCGAAGTGTTCTCCTTTACGAAATCGCTCTTTCTGTTCAGAGTCTTGAGCAACGCGTAAGCATCGGTGATCGAGGTGGGCTCGGGCGTCGCCACCACGAGGACCTCATTGCTCGCGGAAACGAATTCGAGCACGGTATCGGCAATGCCCGCTCCGGTGTCCACGAGGATTATGTCGGCGAGCTCATCGAGCTCGTAGAGCTTCTGTACAAGGTAGATGACCTGGTCTCTCGTAAGCCTCGAGAGCTCCTGAATGCCCGATCCGCCGGAGATGAATCCGACTCCCTCGGGTCCCTCGGTTATGATGTCTTTGAGTTCCTTTCCCCTGAACATCAGATCCGCCAGATTGTGCTGCGGCCTGATGCCGAGCATTACCTCAACGTTTGCGAGACCGAAGTCCGCGTCGAGGATTATTACTCTTTTCCCCATTCTCGAAAGCGCTATCGCAAGATTTACGGAAAGGGTCGACTTGCCTACGCCGCCTTTTCCGCTGGTGACCGTGATCACTCGTGAAACCTTGCGGACTTTCTTTTGTTTATTTACCATTTTGCGTAACTGATCCGCCTGATCCATTAATCGCCACCTCCCAAAAGCTGCTTAGCGATAGTCTGAGCGTCTATCCTGCTGATATCATTCGGAACTCCCTGGCCGAAAGTCGCATACGAAAGAGGAGCTCCCGTCAAAAGCTTGATGTTGAAAATATTGCCGAGATACATGGTCTCGTCGAGTTTTGTGAATATAAGCCTGTAATCCGAGATCTCGGAATAAGCCTCAGTGATGGCCTCGAGATCGCGGTATTTCGTCGTAACGCTCAGCACAAGGAAAACCTCGCGGTCTTCCTCGGGGATCGTACTTATCAGGCGTTCGATGTCATCGCACTGCCTGCGGTCCTTATGCGATCTTCCCGCAGTGTCGATCAGCACGATGTCGAATGCCGAAAGATCTTCCTTCGCCTCTTCCATCTCCGCCTCGTTATTGATGACCTTGAGCGGGATGTTGAGGATGTTCGCGTAAACCTCAAGCTGCTTTACCGCGGCGATCCTGTATGTGTCGGCCGTGATCAGGGCAACGTTGAGCTTCTTGTCCAGCTTGAGCTTCGAAGCGAGCTTCGCGATCGTAGTGGTCTTTCCGACGCCCGT
>JAFZKM010000140.1 GCA_017553665.1 Lachnospiraceae bacterium | reverse complement strand
CGTTCGGCGTAAAGGTTATCCCCGAGCTCTTTGATTCGAATGAGATGATGTACACAAAGTTCAGCGCAGGCGAGTCATACGATGTTCTGATCCCTTCGGATTACATGATCGAGCGTCTCATCAAGGAGGAACAGCTCCAGAAGATCGACAAGAACCTGATCCCCAACATGAAGAATCTGGCTTCGGAAGTTTTAAACGCAGCATACGACAGCGACAATTCCTACTCTGTTCCCTATTTCTGGGGCACAGTAGGTATCGTTTACAACAAGAACAATGTGCCGCTTTCCGAGCTTGAGAGCAAGGGCTGGGACATTTTCCGCGACAGCAAGTACGCAGGCAGGGCTTATTTCTATGATTCCGAGCGCGACGGCTTCATGATCGCCGCAAAGCAGCTCGGCTACTCGGCAAACAGCAGCGACGAGGCTGAGATCAACGCTGAGTATGAGTGGCTTCTCGATATGAAGAAGGCTACCGATCCCGTATTCGTTACCGACCAGGTTATCGACGGCATGATCAACGGCACCAAGGACCTCGCTGTTGTATACAGCGGCGACGCCGTTACCATTCTTGCCGAGAATGAGGACATGGGATACTTCACTCCCGACTGCGGAACCAACAGATGGTACGATGCGATGGTAATCCCCGCAAATGCGGAGAATCCCAAGCTTGCTCATGAGTTCATCAATTTCGTTCTTTCCGACGACATCAGCCGCGACAATACCGAGGCTGTAGGATACGCTTCTCCCAACAAGAACATCCTCGATGAGATGGTAGGAGACGGCGGCGAGTACGAAGGCAACGAGGCTTATTATCCCAGAAAGTACGATCTCGACGAGATCTACCATGACGACGAGAAGCTGAGAAAGACCCTTTCCGGACTCTGGATCAAGGTAACTGCGGCGAAGTAAGTCGACGCAAAATCTGTAGGACAGACCGAAGGAAGGTTTTTATGAGTGCTCTTGAGACAAAAGAGAAAATACTGGCCACGACGCGCGAGCTTATAAATGAGCGCAACGGCGACACGGCCGGCGTAACGATCAGAATGATCGCGGACCGCGCGGGCATAGGCGTAGGCCTTACAAACCATTATTTCAGATCAAAGGAACTTCTGATAGAAGAATGCATCGCTCCCGTCATGGAGGAGGTTTTTGACAATTTCAAACAGGCCTCCGACGGGGATGAGGGCAGGATCGGCTCGATCGAGGCGACCAAGCGCGAAGCCCGTTTCGTGATGCATTTCATGCTTGAAAATGAGGCGGTGGCGCGCGCCGCAATAAAGTCCGAAGCTTCGACCGGCAGCGGAGAGGATTATTTCTCCAGGCTGACCGACGCCTTCGCCTACAGCATGGCGGATAAGGCGGAGCTGGAGGCTATGCTGAACAACGACAGGATCAGCGAAAAAATGAAACAGCAGTTTCGCGAGCATTGCGTCAGCGAGCAGCGGCGCAAGGCGTTTATGATCACTTCGTCGATCAGGGAGGCGTTTCTTCGCAAGAGCGAGCTTCCCGGGATCATCGGGATCGATCTGACGGATTCCGAGCAGTGCGACGAATACATTGACGAGATGGTAGAAATGCTGCTGTAATGCGATTTTCCGGCTTTTGGCGGGAGAGCGTTTACAGACGCGGAATGGAGACGGTTATGGCGATGAAGCGTTTTTTGGCGGGATTACTTGCGCTGGTGTGCCTGTTCGGCATGAGTTTTGCGGATGCGCGCGCGCATGCGGAGGAGACGGTTTCGACCGGAACTGAGGATACGACGGGTACCGGAGATATCTCGGGCACCGAAGAGACGGCTGAACCTTCAGAGACAGAAACACCGGAAAATCCGATGATCAGCGCGACCAAGCTGACACTTGAGCTTGGCACGCAGAGCAGGCTCAGGGTCAACGGCGTGATGGGCAAGTTCAAGTGGAAGTCGAGCAACCCCGAGGTCGTTAAGGTCACGAAGTACGGCAAGCTCCTTGCGCGCGCGGTCGGAAAGGCCACGGTCTCCGCGACGGTGAACGGAAAGACGCTCAAATGCAAGGTCACCGTTAAGGAAGCGCAGTACGTCAGCATCATTGCCGTGGGCGACAATCTCTACCACGATTACATGATCTACAAAAGAGGCAATTCGGCGAACGGAATGGTCGACTATGACAATATCTATTCCGGGATCAAGGACTATATTTCCGACGCTGATGTAAAGATCATCAACCAGGAGACCATCCTGACCACCGATAAGAGCAAGTGGAAGGGCTATCCCCAGTTCGGAACTCCGACGGAGGTCGGAGACGCGGTCGTAAGAGCCGGATTCAACGTGATCACGGCAGCGACCAATCATTCAAACGACAACGGTACTTCAGGCATCTTAGGAGCAGTAAAATACTGGAAGTCACAGGCCGAAAAAGGCGTGCTGATGACCGGAATATATGACAGCCAGGCGGATTACGATACGATCGCCGTGGGTGAGTACAACGGCGTAAAGATCGCGTTCCTGAACTACACCTACGGAACGAATGGACTGGCGCTGGAATCGGGCAAATCCTATCTCGTTAAGCTCCTTAAGGAGAGCCTGATCGAGAAGGAGATCAAGGCGGCGAAGAAGATTGCCGACGTGGTCATCGTCCTGCCTCATTGGGGCGAGGAATATCATTACCGTCCCGTTACGAGCCAGAAGAATCTGGCGCAGAAGATGGCTGACTGGGGCGCCGACATCATCATCGGAGCTCATCCTCACGTGCTTGAGCCTATGGTGACGATCACCGCTTCCGACGGCAGAAAGGTGCCCTGCTATTATTCGCTCGGCAATTTCTGCGGAAATATGGCCATCACGCACAACACGAACTGCACGCTCGAGGGCATGGCAGAGTTGACCGTGAAGGTATTTGACGGCAAGGTTTCGATAGAGAGCGCCGAGCTGACGCCTCTTGTGAACCACATCAACAATAACGACACCCAGTTTAAGGTCTACAGACTCGAGGACTATACGGACGCGATCGCGAAGGGACATCTCGCGAACAATCACTCCGCGGGAACCATCACTCCCGACAAGCTCTGGAAGCTGTATAAGGACATCTGCGACGGAACCGCAAAGAGTTCCTATGACTGATCGTACTAAAAGACCGGAGAGCAGACCACAGGATGAAGCGGCCGGGATAACCCCGGCAGGACAGGAGATAAGAGTTGAAGCTGGTTTTTATCAGGCATGGGGATCCGGATTATAACCGCGACGGCCTCACCGAGATCGGAGTGCGCGAAGCCCAGGCACTTAACGTACGCATAAAAAGCATGAAGATCGACAAGGCCTTCGTTTCCCCGCTCGGAAGGGCGAAGGAGACGGCAGAGATAGGTCTGGCTGGTACAGGCATCGTCCCTGTGGAGTATGACTGGCTCAGGGAATTCGCTCCGCCCCGGATCAAGAGACCGGACCGCGGCGAAGAGCGCAGTTTTGTATGCTGGGACTGGCTCCCGAAGGACTGGACCGTAAGAGACAGATTCTTTGACGCGGAGCACTGGGCCGACGAGCCCGAAATGGCGGAAGTCAACGTCCGTGCCGAATACGACCGCGTCTGCGCCGGACTGGACGCAGTGCTCGCGGAGAACGGCTACGAGCGCGACGGACGTATGTACCGCGCCGTACGCCCGAACAATGACACTCTCGTATTTTTCTGCCACCTGGGGCTGACCTGCGTATGCCTTTCGCATCTGCTCAACGCGTCGCCCATGGTCCTCTGGCAGGGAACCGCCATCGCGCCCACCGCGCTTTCGGTCCTGGTCACCGAGGAACGCAGAGAGGGACAGGCCTATTTCAGGGCTTCCTCGATCGGCGACACCGGCCATCTCTACGCTGCCGGACAGGAACCTTCATTCTCGGGAAGGTTCTGCGAGTGCTGGAAGAATACGGATGAGAGGCACGACTAAAGCGTGACAAATTGAATTATATGACCTGCGGGTAATGAGAATTATCCGCAGGTTTTTTTATTGATTTTTTTG
>JAFZKM010000139.1 GCA_017553665.1 Lachnospiraceae bacterium | reverse complement strand
GCATCATCGCTGTCAGCATCAACCTTGCGACCATCAAGACACCTTTCAGCTACGGACTTGATTTCTCGGGCGGAACCGCTACTTCCGTAGTATTTGAGGGAGGCCTTCCCGAGGGCATCCAGGCCGATGTAGAGAAGCTGGTTCAGGAAAAGACCGGTTACTCCGCGGAAGTTTCGCTCGTAAATGATGAGAAGATGGTTCAGATCAAGACCAAGGAGCTTTCGACCGAAGAGAGAGCGACTCTGGCTTCGGCGATCGAGTCCAAGTACGGCATCTCGGAGAGCTATATCACCACGGAGTCTGTAGGTTCGGCAGTCAGCAGCGAGATGAAGCGCGACGCGGTCGTAGCCGTTATCGTGGCTACCATCGGTATGCTTCTCTATATCTGGCTCAGATTCAAGAACTTCAACTTCGCGACCAGCGCGGTACTTGCGCTTGTTCACGACGTTCTTATCGTACTTGTGCTTTACGCTGTATGCAGAAGCTTTATCTCAGTCGGAAATACGTTTATTGCCTGCATGTTGACCATCGTAGGTTATTCGATCAACGCGACGATCGTTATATTCGACCGTATCCGCGAGAATGTTGCGGAGCGCATCAGCAAGGATTCGATGCTTGATATCGTTAACCTGAGTATTACCCAGACTCTCAGCAGAAGTATCAATACCTCGCTTACCACATTCTTTATGGTATTCGTACTTGCGATCCTTGGCGTAACCTCAGTAAGAGAATTCGCTATCCCGCTCATGGTGGGCATCATCTGCGGTACATTCTCATCCGTTTGCCTGACAGGCGGCCTCTGGTACAATCTCCAGAAGAGATTCAAGGCCGGCAGCGAGGATTGATAAAAGGATACTGCTTTAATGGACAGATGGACGATTTGCAACAAAACGGCTGATTTTGAGTCGATCAAAAGCGAATTCGGCGTATCTGATATCATGGCCAGGCTTCTGGTGAACAGGGGGCTTACGGATCCCGATGAGATCCGTACCTTCATATCACCCGCGAAGGAAGACCTGCATTCACCGCATCTCCTGATGAATATGGACGGCGCGGCGGAGCTGCTTTTGCGAAAGATAGAAGAAGGACGCAGGATAAGGGTTGTTGGGGATTACGATGTGGACGGCATTATGGCCACCTACATCCTGAACGACGCGCTTACCCTTTCCGGAGCGGATGCGGACTGGTATATCCCGCACAGGATCCGGGACGGATACGGACTTAATGAAGATATAATCAGGAAAGCCGCCGAGGACGGAGTGGATACCGTTGTCACCTGCGATAACGGTATCGCCGCCCTTGCGGCATCTGAAGAGGCCGGGAGACTCGGCCTCACTCTTATAGTTACCGATCATCATGAGATCCCGGAGGTACTTCCTCACGCGGCGTTTATCGTGGATCCGAAGCAGGAAGGAGACTCCTACCCCTGCCCTGAGATCTGCGGAGCCGTGGTCGCGGCAAAGCTGGCGCAGGTGCTCTTTGAAATGAAGGGCATTGACGCGGATATCATGAGATACATCGAGTTCATGGCCATGGCCACGATCTGCGATGTGGTTCCGCTGCACGGTGAGAACCGTGTGATCGCTAAGCTCGGAACGGAAGTGTTAAAGACCACTTCGAACTACGGACTGTCGGCGCTGCTCGACGAGACGGCGATCGACCGCGATACACTCGGGGAATACCATATAGGATTCATTTTGGGCCCGTGCTTTAACGCTACGGGCAGGATAGATGACGCGGGACTGGCGTTTTCGCTGCTCAGTGCCAAAAGCGCGGAAGAGGCTGCCGGGATCGCTCATGAATGCAGAGAGCTGAACGATGAGCGCAAAGTTATGACCGCGGAGCAGGAAAACATTGCGATTGAGCTGCTCGGACCTGTCGAAGGATTAAAAGACAAGGTCATAGTGCTCGAGCTTCCGGACTGTCATGAAAGCATACTCGGGATCATCGCGGGAAGGCTGAAGGAACGCTACAACAGACCAGCGATAGTCGTTACCGAAAGCGGAGAGGCTTATAAGGGCTCGGCACGTTCGATACCGGCATATAACATGTTTGAGGAGCTTACGAAATGCAGGAGGTATCTGGTGCGTTTCGGAGGGCATCCGATGGCAGCGGGACTCACGCTCGAAAAGGATAAACTTGAGGAGTTCAGAGAGGCGCTTAATTCGGACTGCGAACTGACAGATGCGGATATGTGCCGCAAGATCCTGATAGACATGGAAGTAAGCTTTAATCTCTTTACCGAGGATGTGGTGAATGAGATCGAAGGACTCGCGCCGTTCGGCGCAGTGAATCCTTCGCCGCTTTTTGCCGAAAGAGGCCTTAAGTGCCGCAGCATCAAGTACATCGGGAAAGAGAACAATTATCTCAGATTCCGGCTGATAAATTCGTTCGGACATGAATTTACCGCTACCTGTTTCCAGGATGCGGCGGGCATCATTTCGCAGCTGACGGATAAATACGGAAAGGACGAGATCGACCGTGCCTTAACGGGCGGTACGAATCACATAAGCCTGACCGTTGCCTATGTTCCGAAGATAAATGTTTACCGGGATACGAGAGATATCCAGATGAATATAAAGTGTATAAAATTTTAGCCTGAAACAAAGGGACGGGGTATGCGGTTCATGCACGGGTGCATGAACCGCATAACCCGTCCTTGTTTTGCATAGGCGGATGAACATTCCGGGGTTCAGCCGCGACGGGGAGGTGCGCCGCCCGACGCCGGCGATGCTGGATACGTTTGATGTGCTGCTGGTGGATTTG
>JAFZKM010000138.1 GCA_017553665.1 Lachnospiraceae bacterium | reverse complement strand
TTCACGCGGCGCTCGAGCTTGTCCATCGAGTACGAGAAATACATACCGCAAACCACCGACGCGATAACGCCGGAAAAGCCCAGATGCTCGCAGATCACGTACACGAGCGACACGTCCAGGAGCGAGATCAGGATGTACCTGACCGGATCGCGCGTAAGCTTCATCAGCCGGAACAGCAGGAACGAAACGCAGAGTGCCACCGCCACCGCGCCCAGGATCTCGCGTCCCATCAGCACGAAGAAATTGCTCCGGCCGCTGTTCTGCACGAGTGACCGCACGAAAATGAACAGCGTAACGCCGGTGCCGTCATTGAACAGAGACTCGTTCTCGATGACAGAGCACACGCTCTTCGAGAGGCCGATCTTGTTCAATATACCGGTCGCCGCGATAGGGTCCGTCGGGCTCACAACGCAGCCCAGCAGCACGCATGTCCAGATATCCATCGGGATCCCGAACAGTAACGCTACCAGATAGAACAGGCCGCCGAAAATGAACGACGAAAGCACCGTCGAAAGCAGCGCCAGAAGGCAGATCGGGCGGAGGTTCTGTTTGAATTTGCCCATGTTCACCTTGCCCGCGCCCGCGAACAGCATGAAACACAGGACTCCGTCCATCAGGTACTCTTCAAAACCGAACTCCCCGAGTCCGTCGATAAAGCCCGTCAGCGCCCCGGCCGGCAGCACCGCCCGCAGGACTATCAGCAGCAGCGCGATGATCAGCGTGAAGAATATCAGCGCGATATCGCTCTGGAGCTTAAATACCCGCTCGTTCAGGATGCCTATGAACACTATAAATCCCAAAAGAATGATCAAAAAAACAAGTATACTCATTTTACTTATATTTTGCCGCGTTCGTGCTGTCTACGCGCTCAAACGGTACCCACACATACTTCTGGTCGTCCGTCGCGCCCTCGATGTCCTTCACCGTCTCGCCCGCCGCGAACTTCATAGCCGCGTCGACCGCTGCCTGTCCCTGACCGAGGCCGGACTGGAAGACCGTCAGCGCCATCTCGCCGTCTATTATCGCCTGGCAGGCGTCTGACGCCGCGTTAACACCCATGATCGGCAGATTCTTCAGATCGATCCCGAGATCCTTGCAGGCCGCGACGATACCCATCGCCATTGTATCATTGTTGCAGAAAATGCAATCCAGATCATTGCCCGTCCTGAGGAATATCTCGAACATCTCGCGCGCTATTCCCTTATCCCAGTCGGCATAATCCTCGAACACGTAATTGATCGTCTTGCCGCTGGCCTCAAGAGCAAGCTTCGCGCCTTTGGTACGTCCGGTAGTTGCTGACTGGCCTTTGGGTCCCTTAATGATCATAACGTTCAGCGTCGACTTTGACCGGAACTTCTCCAGCGCATATTCCGCCTGCATCTGACCCGCTACATTCTCGTCAGAGCCGACATAGATGTACTTATTCGCCACAAGACGTTTGTCCTCGGGACAGTTGCAGATGAACACGATCGGAACATCGCCCGCGTTCGCCTCGAGCTCAACCGCAGTATCCGCGTCAACGGGCGCGCAGATGATCGCGTCATAGCCTGCCGCAGCGGCCTTCTTGATCTGTTCCACCTGCGTCTCGATGCTGTTATCGGCGTACTCCACATCGAGAGTCGCGCCGAGCGAAGTCGCCCTGTTCTGCGCCGCCTCCACGAGAGAACCGCGGAAACTGCCGGCCTTCGCCATATTGTACATGGTCAGATATATCTTCACTTTATTTTTGCCGCCGGAGGCAGAGCTGCCGCAAGCGGTGCACATCATTGCGCCGAGCAACATGATGCTCAGCAGGATTCTAAGCATTCTCTTCATGGCACTCCTCCTCAAACCCTGAACGCGGCAATCTGGCTCGCAAGCTCCTCTGCCGAAACGGTAAGTTCCTTCGCGCCTTCCGCCACGGTCTCACTGTTTCCGGTGATGTTATTCGCCTGCTCGACCATAGTGTCGGACGAAGCCAGGATCTCCTCCGAGCTTGCCGCCTGTTCCTGCGAAATAGCGGCAACATCGCTCGCTACCTCGTCTACCTTCTCAACCTTCCGTATCATCTCCTGAAGCAGAGCGCTGACCTCATCGATATTTTCAAAGATCGTATCGAAGGTCTTCAGCGCGTCATCGACCATCACGCCGCTGTCGGAAATGTTGTTCACGCTGTCGCCCGCCTGGCTGACCGCATCCTTCACCAGATCGGTGATCTCGGAGATCAGCTTCTCGATATCGCGTACGGAATCCGCGCTGATCTGCGCCAGCTTTCCGATCTCCGTAGCGACAACCATGAAGCCCTTTCCGGCCTCACCCGCGCGCGCCGCCTCGATCGAAGCATTCAGCGACAGGAGGTTAGTCTCATCGGCTATACTGCTGATAACTCCGGTAATGTTCGTGATCTCCTTGGACGCGCTTCCCACGCGGTCAATAGCTTCCTGCAGGCGCATAACCGACTCATTGATGCTCTGCATCGCGTCGCCCACGTGCTGCATGTCTGCTTTGCCCTTCCTGGAAACATCGACTGTCTCGACCATCTTATCCTGAACCTTACCGCCGTCCTCCTTCGCCTCGGTAACGACCATGGCCAGCGTTGTTGCGCTGTGCGCGATCTCATTGACCGAAAGGGACAGCTGCTCAACAGTAGTATTCAATTCCTTCATCGAACGGCTCTGAGTGCGTGAAGCCTCGTACATCTCCTCGGAAACCGTATTCGAATTGTCAGCCTGTGCGTGCAGGGTATCCGAAACTCCGTGGATCGAAGAGATCATGCCGCGCATCGAATCAACGAACTTCTCCACGCATTTGCCCATCAGGCCGATCTCGTCATTGCTGCGCGTATTGACATTAACGGTAAAGTCACCGTCCGTCATCGAAGTGATCGCGCCTGTCAGCTCCTTAACGGGTCTGATAACAACGGTAACCACTCTCGCGATCAGCACGCCAAGCAAGGCGAGCGAGATCACGCCGATAATGATCATAGTGGTCCTTATCCTGTTAACGTCCGAATAAACGACAGAAGTCGGGATGTACGAAACCAGCAGCCAGTTCGTGCCCGCAACCTCGGTAAGCGCCGTCATATTGCCCTCGATCTCTTCCATCGAGTAATCATGCGAAGCCCTCTTCTTCTCAACGCCCGCCATGAAGCTTCCGGACGCCGAAGAAAGCTTCTTCGAGATCAGTGAATTGTCGCGGTGCGCGAGGATCGTGCCGGTGCCTGCGTCCACCAGGAATGTCTGCGCGTCATTCATCTGCACAAAGCTGTTAACGATGATACTTATGCGCTGCAGGGACAGGTCCGCGGAAATAACCTTCATCAGGCCTGAGCCGTCGTTCAGGATACCTGACGCGCTGATGGTCGCTTTGCCGTCGGAATTCGTATACGCGCTCGTAAAGCCCATGTTCAGGCGCGTCAAGCCCTCACGGTACCATACGGATGAAGTCGGGTCCGACTCAGTCTTCTTCGAGCCCTCCGCCACGATCATACGGCCGTTCTCATCCGCAATATAGAGGCCCTCCGGATAATTATCATTAAACTTATAATACTGATTCAGCATGCCCTGGAGCTGCTCGTCATTCAGCTCCGTGCCCTCGATCGTCTGCTTGACGATCTGGAAAGCCGAAAGGTTTTCATCCAGCCATGATTCGATCTCATTCGCCTGGCTCTCGACCGACGAGGTCAGCAGGCTCTGAGAGTACTCCGTCAGAATATTCCTGGAAATGATGTAAGAAATGCCTACCAGAAGGAACACAATGACGATAACCACAGGAAGGATGGTTCCCAATAGTTTGGTTCTAATAGATACCATTCTTTCGTTCTGTCCCATTTCTCTTTTCCTTTCGTTTCACTACAGGCATCCGCAGTTTCGCTTCGCGAAATCTGCTTGCCTTTCTTCAAAAAACTCGTTGATAT